>JAGWQP010000307.1 GCA_028876805.1 Acidobacteriota bacterium
CCATCGGTTCGGAACTTCCGCTTCGTGCGCTGATCCAGCGCGTAGGCATCCACCACCTTGGCGATCCCCCGCACGGCCATCTGAGCGGACAAACCAAAGCGCTCCCGAAACCAACTTACAGTTAACCGCCTGAAAGGCGGTGGTATCAGACCGGGAATTTAGATCATGAATTGGGCCGGGAACCATGACCCATAGCGGACCCTACCTTAGAGAGCGCGCGGTGTGAAGACTCAAAGACCGGCCTTACGGAGCAATAGCCGCGCGCCGGGCACGTCCGGCACCGCCGGCTTGGTTTCGTTTTCCAGCTTGCGCGTCGCCATCATCGATCACTGCGCGCGATCGCCTTCGTGATGTTCTCGAAAATCCTGATCGATCGCCTTGCGCCCGGCAAAGCCCTCGTCCACACCGTGCCAGTATGCAATCGAAGGCTCTCCCAGCTTCCAGCAGAGGTAGACTTCGCGCCCGCGAAAGGTCGTAGGAAAGTCCACCAGGCCAATGTCGAGATCCTTGATCAAGCAGCCGAGCTCCTGCACTTGTTCGATGAGGCTGCGCAGACTCGCCGCGGCGTCGTCCCGGCGATCCCTTGCCTCCTGTACCTTGCCGCGGTCCACGATCACCCCTCCCATCAAGGCGATGCGCTCCTGAAAAGAATCCATCTTTCGCGCGGCATTGGCATAGCCGGATTTCAATTCGACGGCCTGCCGCAACAAACGGTCCACGTTGGGGATCAGACTCTCGGCTTCCGCCAGTGTGAACCGCTTGGACATCGGAGGGTTGGCGGTTACACACCGGAGACTTGCACGGACATTGAGCGGCTGCGCGGTCCGTCAAACTCGGCAAAAATGATGCTCTGCCAGGTGCCCAATAGCACTGCGGAATTACGCACCTGCAGGCAGAGGCTCTGCCCCATAATCATTCCCCGGAGGTGCGAGTCCGCATTCTTCCGCTCGCAGTCGGAATACTGGGGATTGTTATGCCGCCAGGGATTCTCGCGATTAATCAAGTCGTCGAGGAATTTGCGGACGTCGTGCAGCAGCGCATCCTGCCACTCATTGAGAAAGACCGCAGTTGTCGTATGGAGCGACTGTAGGTGGACCACACCTTCGCGAATACCGCTTTTGCGGACAATCTCGTTGATGCGGTCGGTGACGTTGATCAATTGCATGCGTTCATTGGTAATCCAATCCACGATGCGATTGAACATCTTGTAGCCAACCGGAAAGCGGTTGCTTTCTGGCGGCGCCTCGATCTCCGCGACTCGGTTTTTTCCTGAACTCATGTGCGCTCCTCGCGTTTTGGAAAGTCGATGAGGCCCTGGCCAATGCCCGGATTTATGACAACTTGGTAACGATTATATCAAGCCGGGGCCGGAGGCCCGGTTGTTAACTGGCGCAGGCGTAGTGCGTGCTCACGTACTCATCCAAGATTTTGATGAATTCGGCTACGATGCGGTTACCTTTTAAGGTGGTGAGCAGGCGTCCGTCCACATAGACCGGTGCCTTAGGCTCCTCGAAAGTTCCCGGCAGAGAGATTCCGATGTTGGAGTGTTTCGACTCACCAGGGCCATTCACCACACATCCCATGACCGCCACTTTCATGGTCTCCACGCCGGGGTGAGTCGATTTCCACTTCGGCATCTGGTCGCGAAGATAGGTCTGGATCTCATCGGCCATTTCCTGGAAGAACGTGCTGGTAGTGCGGCCGCAACCCGGGCATGCCGTGACCTGCGGCGTAAAGCTGCGAATGCCTAGCGACTGTAAGATCTGCTGCGAGACGATCACTTCTTCGGTGCGATCGCCGCTAGGAGCGGGTGTGAGCGAGGTGCGGATGGTATCTCCGATGCCTTCCTGCAGCAGCGGCGCCAGGGCCGCTGTGGTCGCCACGATGCCCTTATTCCCCATGCCGGCTTCCGTCAGCCCCAGATGCAGCGGGTAGTCGCAGACCGCCGCCAGTGCGCGGTAAACATCGATCAGGTCCTGCACCCCGCTCACCTTGGCGCTGAGAATGATCTTGTCGCGGCCGAGACCATAAGATTCCGCGGCCTTCGCCGACTCGAGGGCGCTCGCGACGATTGCGTCAAGCGTGACCTCGCGCGCGTCCTTAGGCTCCGGCAGCTTAGAATTCTGGTCCATCATGCGGGTGAGCAGCGCCGAATCGAGCGAGCCCCAGTTGACGCCGATGCGCACCGGCTTACTGTTGGCCACCGCCACTTCGATCATGGTGCGGAAGTTGTCGTCGGTCTTGCGCCCGATGTTGGCGTTTCCGGGATTGATGCGATATTTGGCCAGGGCGCGCGCACAGTCGCGATACTTCTTGAGCAGAATGTGACCGTTGTAGTGGAAGTCGCCGATGACTGGCACGCGCACACCGAACTTATCGAGGGTCTCGACGATTCTGGGCACCGCCGCGGCGGCCTGCTCGGTATTCACCGTCACCCGAACCAACTCTGAGCCGGCCTGGGCCAGCGCCATCACCTGGTTCACTGTCGCCGGCACATCGACGGTGTCGGTGTTCGTCATGGACTGCACGACGATCGGGTGATCGCCACCTACTTTTACACCGCCCACGTCGACCACGACCGCCCGGCGGCGAGGTTTCACAGCCATTCGGTGTCCTCCGGCGGAAACCTCGATTTTACCATTGGCGGTGTGACGTGCTCGTCGCGCGAACCGGTCGAGAATTTTTTTGGCGCGGTCGCTATGCTTTCCAGTGCCGGGAAGCACTCAGCACGGCCACAGTCCACACCACGCCCAGCGCATACCCGCCGGCAACGTCGGTAGGGTAGTGGACGCCCAGGTAGACTCGCGAGAATCCGATCAAGCCAATGAGAAGACCGGCCGCGGCCCACAAAGCGCGCCGCCCGGCTACCGACGGCAGCCTGTCCTCCAAAATTACGGCGAGCACACCATAAAGACAAAACGCGGTGATGGCGTGACCGCTGGGGAAACTGTAAGACAACGGCTCGTGATATCCAAAGAAGGCCGCCGGCCGCGGACGGTGAAAGACCAGCTTCAGGCGCTCGCTGATCGCCACCGCGCCCAGGGCCGCGAACCCGAGCAGCCAGGCGGCGCGGCCTTGGCCACTAGTGCCCAGCCTCCAGACCACGATGACAGCAACGAGTGCCAGAAAACTAGGGTCGCCCGCTTCGGTGATGGCACGCATGGCGAACGTGAGGGGCCGCCAGGCCCAGGTGTGAATGGCGTCGCGGACAGCGAGATCAAACGACAGCGTGCGGCCGAGCATCACCTCGCGCGCGAGCCAGCCAAAGAACACGAGTGCGGCGACCGCGGCACTATATCCGATGGCCGGCCGTCGATTCAACGGGCTATTCCCGCCGGAGCAGCGGCTCGAGACGCTGCCAGACATTGCCCACCACCAGGCGTGTGCCTTGCGCGTTGGGGTGCAGACCGTCGGACTGCATCAGGTCGGAGTGGCCCGCCACACCGGCCAGCAGAAAAGGGATCAAGGGCGCTTTGTAACGC
>JAGWQP010000308.1 GCA_028876805.1 Acidobacteriota bacterium
GCCTCTTCAGCCCGCTGTCCGATCACGTTGATCTCCTGGTGGACGGGCGCCAATTCCGGAGCCGGCTTGTAGCTGACATTCTGAGGCAGCCGGCTGCCGCGTTTCCCGGTCTCCGGAAGCACCTCGGCCACATCATCGATGGAGACCTGCATTTTGAGGAATCCGGCCTCCACTTCCAGGCGGTCACCGCTTAACTTGCGGCGCACCCGCGCCGGCTCACGCACATTTTTCAGACGGACACGCACGCCTTCCTCGATTGGCGGAGGCTGAATCCTGCTCTGGCGAGCATCCTCCTCGGTCGACAGAACGTTAGTCTCAAAGTCCTCGCGCAGCTCCCGCTTGGCCTTCGAGACGCGGCGCTGGGCTTCCTGTTCCGCTTTGCGGCGCTCCGTGTTCTGCGCGATCTTTCCAATGGCCTCCTTTGCCTGTTCTTCAAAGCGAGCCAGGGCGTGCTCGGCGCGGCGTTCCAATTCGTTCAGCTTGGCCGTCTCCCGCTTCTCCCACTCCAGGGCCAGGTCCTTTTCGCGCTTGGCAAGTTCCGCCATTTTCTTTTGCAGGCACTGCTCAATCGCCTTCGTCTCGTCGATGCGGCGGTGCAGCTCGGTGACAAAGCGTGTGACGTCGCGGTCGCGTTCGCCCATCGACTGTCGCGCCCTCCGCATGATGTCCTCTGGCATACCGAGGCGCGTGGCGATTTCGATGCCCGCCGATTTGCCGAGCAACCCTGCGCGGAAACGATAGGTCGGCTCGAGCGTTTCTTCATCGAAACCCATCGAGCCGTTAACCACTCCCGCGGTGTCGGAGCCGTACATTTTCAGCGCCATCAGATGCGTGGAGACCAGTGTGAACGCGCCGGCGCCGCGGAAGTGCTCGACTATCGCGACGCCGAGGGCGCCGCCCTCCTCGGGATCGGTGGCGGCCCCCAGCTCATCGAGCAACACCAGCGTGTTCGGCGTTACGTCGAGCGCCATCTCGCGAATGTTCGAGACGTGCGCAGAGAAGGTGCTCAAGTTCTCCTGAATCGACTGGTAGTCGCCGATGTCGGCTAACACCTGCTCAAAGACCGGAAATTCGGCCTCGACGGCTGGCACGGGCAGCCCGGATTGCGCCATCAGGCTGAGCAGCCCCACCGTCTTGAGCGTGACCGTTTTGCCGCCGGTGTTCGGCCCGCTGATCAGCAGCGTCGACCGTTCGCGGGTCAGCTCCAGGGTGAGGGGCACGGTCTTCTGATGACGCCGCCGCAGGACGTCCTCGAGGAGCGGATGGCGCGCTTCGTTCAGCCACAGCCGCTCGCCAAAGCGCGGAATGACGCACTGGAATTCCGCAGCGAAACGCGCCTTGGCGAAAATCAGGTCCAGCTCCGCCATGGTTGCAAGCGTTTGGCGGATCGAATCGCCGTAGCGCCGCAGCCGGTCGGTCATCTCGAGCAGGATCCGGTGAACCTCGCGGGCCTCTTCCTCCGCCAGCCGGACCAGTTCGTTGTTCAGGTCGATGGTCTCCAGCGGCTCGATGAACAGTGTATGTCCGCTGGAGCTCGCGCCGTGGATGACACCGTCGAGCTTCCGCTTCTGCCCCGCGATCACCGGCACCACGAAGCGCTCGTTGCGGATGGTGACGAATTCCTCCTGCAAAACGCCTTCTTCGCGGTGGACGCGGAGGAACCGCTCGAGCGATTCCTGGATCGCCTTCTTCTGCCGCTCGATATCACGCCGCAGGCGGCCCAGCGCTACGCTGGCGTGGTCAGAGAGGGTTCCATCCGGCAAAACCTTGCCTTGCAGGTCTTGCAATAACGCCCGAAAGTCTCCCACGGAGTGAGCGCGCCGGCCAAGGCGTGGAAAGCGCTCCGCCGCCGCCGTCAGCACCGACTTGGCGTCCGCTGCGCGGTCCAGCAGCAGTACCACATCGAAGATTTCCTTGGGCTCGAGGCTCGCGCCTTCGATGTGCAGCTTGTGGACGACGGCTCCCGGGTCCGGCAGCCCACTGAAGTCGATTCGGATGGCGGCGCCTCGTGCCGCCGGCTGCGGCCGCCCGGCTGCGCGCAGATATTCGATGGCCTCGCCGGCTTCGGCCAAGTCTTCGACGAGGCGGCCGTGGTCCGCGTGAGGCTGGACTTTAGCCAATTCGCGACGGCCGAGCGGACTCGCCACGAACCGGCCCACCAACTGGCGCAGGCTCTCGTATTCCAAAACTTCAACGCTGGTTCTCAAGGAGGCCTCTGGACCGCTCTTTCGAAATGGGTTGTTTGTATTTTCGGCGCTGCTCAAAGCCTTTTTCAATCACGGCGAGCGTGCCCTCGGTGATTTGCAGTTTCCTCAGGTCGCGCCTCCGCACCCATTCGGCCCGGTTCACGTCGTCGCCCGCACGCAGCGTACCGCCGGTGACGCGACATACGTAATCGACCAGCACATAGTGGTATTCGGCCACGCCGCGGGGGTCCCTCATGATACGCTCGAAAATCTGAAGCACTCCGAGCGGCCGCACCTCCAGGCCGGTCTCTTCGCGCACCTCGCGGCGAATGGCATCGTCGAGAGATTCGCCGGTTTCGACGAGCCCGCCGGGAATCGACCACCAGCCTTTCAGTGGTTCCCCGCCACGCTCTGCCATGAGGATACGGCCCCGATCGTAAATGAGCGCTCCCACGCCGAGCAGCGGATGCCTGGGGTAACGGCGGTCCTCCTTCACGGCTCCGCCGGATGCATGCGGTACACAGTTCCGCGTGAGGTGACAAACAGGTACCTCATATCGAATTCGTCAAACACACAGCTCGAAGCCGCCTCGTGCATCTCAATGGTGTGCAGGAGCTGCCCCTGCGGATTGTAGATCGCGATGCCATTGGCGGCCACGTACAGGTTTCCTTTCTCATCCACAGTCACTCCACCCGGCACCCCGGTGATGCTGGAAATCAGCACGCGCTCGTTTGAGACCTCGCCATTACGTTCCAGGTCGTAGGCCCGGATGTTGTGTTCGTCTGCATTGGAGACGTATAGAATGCGGCCGTTCGGAGAAAGTGCCACGCCGTGCGGTCGTCCCGCAGGCCGGGCCACCAATTCGATCGAGCCTCGGGGCGGAATGTGATAAACGCCATAGAAATCCAGCTCCCGGTGGTCCTGCTGGTATCCGAATGCGGGATCGGTAAAATAGGCGTGACCTGATTTGCTCACCACAATATCCGCGGGCGCATTGAGCCGCTTGCCCTCCCAGCGTTCGGCCACCACTTCGATCGATCCATTCCGTTCCGTTCGCGTCACGCGACGCGCTCGGGTTTCGCACGTGTACAAGCGGCCTTGCGCATCAAAGGCGTTGCCACTCGGACCGTGCGCGGCCTCGCGAAAGACTTCCGGCTGCCGCCCGGGGACCCATTTCAACAGCCGGTCGCTGGGCGTGTCGCTGAAAACGAGATACCCGTCCTTGGACCACGCCGGCCCCTCGGTGAAACGGTACCCCGTGCCAATCTTTTCGCTGACGTAATGGGCAAAGTCCTGGCCGCACAATGCCAGGCCAAACACGGCGGCGGGAACAGCTCTCCGGATGCCCCGGTTCATTGGCTGTCGTTCTTGGATCGGATGGTGATGTTGTTGACCACCTGCTTGACGCCCTTGATCCGCCGCGCCAGCTTCGCCGCCCTCTCTTTTTGCTTGTCCTGCTCCACCGAACCGCCCAAGGTCACGACCCCGTCTTTGACATCGACCTGTAACGCGCCGCCCTTGACCACTTCGTCGCTCGCGAGCTTGATTCGAACGTTGTTGTAAATCATGTCATCGGACACCAGCCCTTTGGCCAGGCAGGCGCCGGCTAGGAACAAAACAGCCACGAGGAATGCGGAGATCTTAGAGGTCATCTTCCCCGGCCATTGTACGCCAGTCGAGCGCATCGAGGAAGATGGCCTTCTCGCGCCATCCCGGCTGCACCCTCACATGGAGGCTGAGGTAGATCCGGATTCCGAACAGTCTCTCCATTTCCTGGCGTGCGAGCGTGCCGATCTTTTTCAAACCGGCGCCGTGTGACCCGATCACGATCGCCTTCTGTCCCGGACGCTCCACCCGGATGGTGGCATAGATCCGCGTGATCTGCGGGGCCTGTTCCCAACGATCGACTGCGACGGCGACCGAATGCGGGACCTCCTGCCTCGTGGCGTGCAGCACCTTCTCGCGGATCAATTCGGCCGCCAGAAAACGCTCAGGCTGGTCGGTGACATAATCGTCGGGAAAGTAGGCGGGCCCTTCCGGCAGCCCCTCCAGAATCACTCTGCGCAACTCATCGAGCCCGAGGCCCTTGACCGCTGAGACCGGCACGTAGTCGACAAATTCGTAAGCGGCTTTGTAATGCTCAATCAACGGCAGCAGGACGCCTTTATCCTTCAGCAGGTCGACCTTATTGAGCACCAGTACCACCGACGTGCTGGTCTTGTTCAATATGTCTATGGCGCGCCGGTCTTCTTCTCCGAAAGCCTGAGAGGCGTCCACGAGGAACAGCAGCAGGTCGCGCTCCTCGAGCGCGGCACGCACTTTGTCCATCATGCGCTTGTTGAGCGCCGTGTCCGCCCGATGAATGCCGGGCGTATCGACAAAGATGACCTGAGCTTCCCCCGGCAGCGTCAGCACGCCCTGGATCGACGTGCGCGTGGTCTGCGGCTTGTCCGCCACGATGGCTAGTTTCTGTCCGATCAGCACGTTCAGCAGAGTGGATTTGCCGGTGTTGGGACGACCGACCAGCGACACGAACCCGGACCGGAAGATTCTCAGCATGAGCTTTATTCGTGAGCGACGGCCTGCGACTTGCTGATCCGCACCTGACCGACGCGCAGTTCGTCGCTGGCCAGTACCTCCACGCGAATGCCGTCCCGGGTTACAGACTCACTCGCTTTCGGAACGCGGCCAAGCCACTCGGTGATCAGTCCGCCGACCGTGGTGGATTCAATGCCTTCCTCGCGGTGAAAGTTTTCAAATAAATCCCCCACCCGGTCCAGGTCAAAATTGCCGGAGACGATATAGCCGCCCATTCCGTCCTCGGTGATATCGCTGTCGGGCTCGTGTTCATCGCGGATCTCTCCGATGATGACTTCCAGCAGGTCCTCCATGGTGGCCAGCCCGGCCGTGTTGCCGTACTCGTCCACCACAATCACCATGTGCGTATTCTCCTGCTGCATCTGGCGCATCAGGTCGTTCACCGGCTTGGTTTCCGGCACGAACAGGATGGGCCGAAGCAGTTCCCGCACCGTTCGTTTCTTCCTTTCCGCTTCGCTGATTTCGAACATGTCGCGCACATGCACGAAACCGAGGATCTGGTCGATGGAATGCTCCAAGGCGGGGATGCGCGAGTACTGCTCGGTGATAACCAGTTGGTGCAACAGTTCCAGCGTGGCCTCCGCGGAAATCGACACGATGTTCGGCCGCGGTGTCATGACTTCGCGCACCACCTTGTCGCCAAACTCGACCACCGACTGAATCAGCTCGCGGTCCTCTTCCTCGATCAATCCCTCCTCCGCACCAGCGGAGATCAGAGCCTCGATGTTCTCGGCCTGCGTGGACGCCTCTTCGGCGCACTTGGTGTCGTTTCCGAGGTCCGCCAGCGATTGGAAGAAGTCGAGCAGCGCCTGGCAGGGCCGGCCGGTCCAGCTTAACGCGCGCAGCATCGGGACCAGCGGTAGCAGCCACTCGGCGCGGGTTCGCCGATACAGCAGCTGCGGAAGAGCATAGGTGACGGCCACCAAAGTCAGCCACGCGGTCACTAAAGCCTGCCAGAAAGCGCTCCACCGCCAGGCCTGGTCATCCGTAAACCAGGCAAAATAGCCGATTCCGACGAGCACCATGAGCGCGTGCTTGATGAGCGAGAACACGCCGGCGCCATGTTCAGTCGTCATGCCCAGTTTGTCTTCGAGCGTCTCCTTGAAGAACTTGATCGAAGCCAAGTCCCGAGGGCGCAGCCGCACGCTCTCCAGGTAAAGCACCTGGACGAAGGTTACGACCGCCAGCAAGGGGATCGCCGCCAGGGTCACAACTGCGATCGCGAGCGTCATCATCGCACCCGTTCGATCAGACCGTTCGGCAGTCCGAGGCCGGCCCGCCACCGTTTTTCCGCCCGCGCCATCCGGCCGCAGTCGGTCTCATGGTCCATCCCTAGCAGATGCAGCACGCCGTGCAGCATCAGAATCTGGATCTCCTGCTCGACGCTGTGCCTGAAATCCCGCGCCTGCGCGCTCGCCCGACTGACCGAAACCGCGATGTCGCCCAAATGACCGCGCGGCGATGGGCCGGCCGGGAATGACAACACATCCGTAGCCCTATCGGTCCCGCGAAAATCACGGTTCAGGTGCCGCAGTTCGGAATCGGTGGTCACCAGACAATCGAACGGTCTGCCGTGTGCCACCTCAAGCTGTAGTCTGCGCGCAAACCGCTCGATCGACCGTCGCCCCAAGCTTGCGGAAACATGCCGGAACGTCACGGTACTGCCTTCGGCAGACATATGGGTAAGGCTCAGATCTGGGAGGGCGTTTTGGCGGCGAAGCTCTCCGATTTGCTTTCGCCGTTGCCGTTCTCCGCCCCCGGCTCTGCTAGCTTCAAAGCCAGTTGACGGTCTACGCCGAACGTCTCGTTGTAGCGCTCGTACGCCTTAACAATACGCTGCACCAGCGAATGGCGGACCACATCCCGCTCGTCGAACTGAACGAAGCTGATGCCTTCCACTCCTTTCAGCACGTCGAGAGCGTGTATCAACCCGCTCCGTTTTCCGCTGGGCAGGTCGATCTGGGTGATGTCGCCGTTGACCACCATTTTAGAGTTGAAGCCCTGACGCGTAAGGATCATCTTCATTTGTTCGGGCGTGCTGTTCTGCGCCTCGTCCAGAATGATGAAGCTGTCGTTCAATGTGCGGCCCCGCATGAACGCGATGGGCGCCACCTCGATCACGTTGCGCTCAAGCAGTTTCTCGACGCGGTCATTGTCGAGCATATCGTAGAGGGCATCGTATAGCGGGCGTAGATAGGGATCGACCTTTTCCTGCAGCGTGCCCGGTAGAAAGCCCAGGCGCTCGCCGGCTTCCACGGCTGGCCGCGTCAGAATGATGCGCGAGACCTGTTTGTTCATCAAGGCGGAGACTGCCATAGCCACGGCCAGATAGGTCTTGCCGGTGCCGGCCGGTCCGACGCCAAACACCAAGTCGTTGCGCTCGATGGCTTCGAGGTAACGCCGCTGGTTGATCGACTTGGGCGCCAGCACTTTCTTGCCGAAATTGCGCTGCCGGCCGCTTTCGACGAGCGCACGCAGCGTCACTTCGGGATCGATCGTCACCACGCGCAGGTAACCATTCAGATCCCCATTGTTAAAAACGTGGCCCTCCTTGAGGAGAGCGTTGTAGTCTTCGAGGATGCTTTCCGCACGCAAGACGTTGCCCGCTTCGCCCTCGATCTCCAAGTTGTCGTCGACTAACTGGGTATGGACACCCAAGCCGCTTTCCAGCAACCGGATGTTTTCATCGCGCGTACCAAAGAGGTTTTCGACACCTCGGCTGATGCGAACGCTAGCTTTCATTGATGGGATGCTGTGTGCCTCCGGGCCCGGTAGGAAGGGGCAAGGTTTCAACTTTGGAGCGGAAGGGATTCGAAACTGCGACGGCCCGCTGGTGCGGGCGGATCCAAACCATCTAATCTAATTATACTATTGAAGATTATACTACTGAACCAAATACTACTGAACCAACCGCAGGCCGCTCGGAGGGGGAATCGTGCGTACCCATGAATTCATATCTTCTTCGTTTTGCAGGAGATCCCGCAAGGTCGCCCTACTCAGCACGTGATCGACCGCCACCTGCACGGCACGCCACAGCGACCTCACCGAACAATCCACCGAACGCGTGCAAATGGGAACCTGCCCGGTGTGGCTCTCGCAGAAGTTGCTTTCGAACAGGCGGCCGCCAAGCGTATCGATCACTTCGCCGATGACGATCGCCTCCGCCGGGCGCGCCAGCGTGTAGCCGCCTTCCTTGCCGCGCGCCGCCTTGACAAAACCGCCCTTGCGCAGCACGCGCAAGATCTTGGCGGCGTATGCTGGCGAGACTCCTTCGGCGTGGCTGATCTCGGGGATGGTGA
>JAGWQP010000309.1 GCA_028876805.1 Acidobacteriota bacterium
GGAATCGACGTGCTGGTCGAAAAGCCTCTCACCCCGGACGTGGAGTCGGCGGACCGGCTGGTCCGGACGGCCGAGAAATCCGGCCGCGTGCTGCAGGTCGGGCATCTGGAACGCTTCAATCCCGCTGTCAGCGAGTTGGAACGCCGCGTCACGTTGCCCCTGTTTTTCGAGATTCATCGCATGAATCTGTTCAGCCCGCGCAGCCTGGATGTGGACGTGGTGCTCGACCTGATGATCCACGACGTGGACATCGTACTGGCGTTGACCGGCACGGAACCGGCTGAGATCCGCGCCGCCGGCGTCTCCATTCTTTCCTCGAAGGTAGATATCGCCAACGTGCGCCTCGAATTCTCCAACGGCTGCGTGGCCAACCTGACCGCGAGCCGGATTTCCACTGAGCGCGTACGCAAGCTGCGCCTGTTCCAGCCCGATCAGTATCTTTCTCTGGACTACACGCGCCAGGACCTGGCGATCTTTTCGGTGAGGGGCGGCCAGATCGGCTTCGAGCAGGCGCCGGTCACCAAAGCCGAGCCCCTGAAACTGCAGCTGGAGGCGTTTCTCGAGTGCGTCCAGACGCGAAAATCACCGAAAACTTCCGGCCGCGCGGCGCGTCCAACCCTAAAGGTGGCCTTGGCCATTGTTGATAGAATCAAAGAGCATTCGCACGTTGTCTCTCAAGCCCTGAAAGCAGGATGGAAACCGTAGTCTCACCTCCGGACGCTCAGGAACTCCATCTGCTGACCGAATGGGGTATCCTGGCCGATCCCACCCGCGCGCCGAAAGCCGCGGCGTTGTCGGTGGCGGCCCATGCAGTATTGATTCTGGTGCTGCTGATGGTGCCAGCTGACTTGTTGGAGCCGCCCCCGCAGACCGCGGAGTTGCAGCGGGTAACCCCGCTTGTCGAACCTCCCACCGTGCTGACCCAGCGAGCGCCGAACAAGACCAAACCGACCAAGGAATTCAACGCGGTAACGGTTCAACCGCGCCCGCGGATTCAGATCCCTTCGGGAGCGCCTTCGACCACCCGACCCCAAGCGCCCAAGCCCGCCGATTTGCCGCAGCCGCCGCAACCCAAGCCTGCAGATCTCCCCGAGCCCCCGAAGCTCGCGGCCGGCGCGCCCCAGACCGTCGTGCCGCCCATCACGCAGCTCACCCCGCAGATCCAGCCCGAAGAGAAACCGAAGCTGGTTTTGGAGAATCCGGTCCCTGCTCCGAACCCGCTTCCTCCCGGCCGCGGGCGCATCCCCGTCCCCAATCCGTCGGTCTCGGAAGCGATCCGCCAGAGTGCACGAAGCGGCGCGGCCGGGGGCCTGGTGGTCGGCGACCTCGATCTACCGGGGCCCGGGGGGGTGGGGGAGGGTATCAACTTGCCTCCAACGCCGGGCGTGCAAGGAACCAATTTGGAGTTAGTGAGCGACTCCCAGGGCGTGGATTTCCGGCCGTACTTGACGCAAGTCCTCGCGGCGGTGCGACGCAACTGGCTGGCCGTGATCCCGGAAAGCGCCCGGCTCGGACGACAAGGCCGTGTCAGCATCCAGTTCTCCATTGCGAGGGCGGGCAACGTTCCGAAACTCGTGATTACTATGCACTCGGGCACTGACGCTCTCGACCGGGCGGCGGTAGCTGGTATCAGTGCAGCGGCCGAAGCGCGCTTCCCCCCATTTCCGCCAGGGTTTAAAGGAGATCGCGTCGTCCTCCAACTCAATTTCGCGTACAATATGCCGCGTCGATGAAGATCGGACTCGTTCTATGAACCGACGTCTGGTTTGGGCGATGTCGGCCTATGCGGTTTTGGCCGTGCTCGCCGCGGTCACCCTCGATGGCGTGCTGCGCTATGGCGTCTGGATTCTGATGGCCGGATTGGCTGCCAAAACCTGGATCGCCTACAAGGCGGGCTGGTAACGAGCCGACCCC
>JAGWQP010000025.1 GCA_028876805.1 Acidobacteriota bacterium
GTCGCATGACGGCATCGTCTGCACGGGGGAATCGTACAAGCAGGTCGTGAAGCTCACCTTTGCCCGCGGCGCCTCCATCGAAGACCCAAAGAAGCTCTTCAATTCCAGCCTGCAAGGGAACACGCGGCGGGCGATCGATCTGCGCGAAGGGGAGAAGGTCGACGAAGCTGCCTTCAAGAAACTCGTCCGTGCCGCGGTGGCGGCCAACTCCGCAGCGCGCGCGGGGCGGGCAGCCAAGAAGAAGTAAGCCCGGCTCTCACAAACCGGTTATTGCCATTTTAGATATGTGCTATCGAATTATGGGATTGTGTTGGGGATTACGGATTACGATAGTCGCGCGACGCGACCCAGGGAGCCAAGCCGCCAATGGAGCGGGAACCCGCGCCGCAACCGCAGGTGCTGTGGAGATCGCGTAAACTGTCACTGTAATCCCCGTAAACTGTCGCCGTAATCCCCTGGGCCCTGGGTATCGAGGAAGCCATTTATTATGTGCGGTCGGGCCGGCGCAGCACGAGGAGGTGCTCCACCCTTCGCCTCTTCGGCGAGCAGGTAATCCCGCACTTCCAGACCAAGGAGCTGCGGTTTGAAGTGGGCCCCGACCGCGCGATAGCCGGAGCCGCGTTTTAAGGCACACATCTCGTCGGGCCGGTGAGGAATCCCTCTCCGCCCTGGGGGGAGAGGGAGATACTGTCTCCTCTGCCGCCCCATTGACGGCTATCCGATGACCTGTTCATGCTCGACCCGCTCGCGGAAAAGGACGTTTATTCGGCCCATACGCCGACGCCTGGAGGAACCCGACAGATGAACATCCGACACACGCCGGACACGGTGGCCGCGCCGTTCGGCCCCTACAGCCACGCGGTCGAGGTGCCCGAGGGCTCCCGGCTCCTCTACATCTCCGGCGAGGTCGGCGTGCTGCCCGACGGCACCGTGCCCGAAGGCATCGAGGCCCAGGCCGAAGCCTGCTGGCGGAACATCACCGCCATCCTCGCGGATGCCGGGATGGGGGTCGGCGATCTGGTGAAGATCACCACCTACCTGGTGCGGCCGGAGGACGTGGCCGCGGCCGGCGCGGCGCGGGCAAAGCATTTCGGCGACGCCCGGCCGGGCTCGGCGACGATCATCGTCAAAGCGCTCGTCGCACCGCAGTGGCTGATCGAAATCGAGGCGGTCGCGGCCGCGAAGGCTTGATTCGGCGTTAAGGTCGAACGCGATCCGGGAGATAGGCCGGCGAGCGGCCTTGATCCGACAAGCCCGAGATCTCAACCGGTGATCGGGGGCGCGGTAGGCCGTCAGTGCCAGCGCGGGCGAGGCGGGCAGGCTGAGTCGAACGCGCCGGGGGGATGGCTATCCCGATCGCCTCGGCGACGAGTTCCCCAGTCGTCCAGTCGAGCGCCCTGGCCGTCTCTACGAACTCTCGCGAGATGGTGAAAGTCACCTTCGCGTGCCCCTCCGGCCGGAATTCTATCCGAGCCGCAACACCGAGCTCGTTGGCGTCGTCAAGCTCCGCTTGTTCGAATGCGGCCGCGATAATCTGCTCCTCAGGATCTAGCTTCATCTCTGACACGTCTCATGAAATCGGGGGAAGACCATGTCTACAATCGCCCCGGCGAGTAGTTGTCTCACGTTGTTAACGAAATACGTCTCTAGATAGGTGAGATATTGTTAACGGGACTTCTCAGGTTGAGAGGTTGACTGTAGCATGGCAGAAGGCGGCCCAGCGTTCCATTGCTTCGCGCCCTTGCTCGACCGCACCAGCATGGTCCGCGCTAGTTACGAAGTTGATGAATTATTTACAGTTCCCACCGGCGCCGTAGGGCTTTCGGTTCTGCGCCCCGAGTCACTGTAGAACCCACAAGTGCCGCAGAGGCATCAAAGCGGTTTCGAGCCGAAGATCCGAAGAAGCTCTTCAA
>JAGWQP010000310.1 GCA_028876805.1 Acidobacteriota bacterium
GTGGATGAATTGCTGGCGGGCGGTTTACGCCGCAAAGCTCTGGGAGGAATTGTGCGGCTCTCCCATCCTTCGATGGACTCCCGTACGCATCGCTAGGCTGGCGGCTATCGAGTGCTGGTTCGGGACCGCCAAGCTGATTGTGCTGCCGCTGGCCGCCCTGGTGCAATTCCCCCTCGCCGAAACGGTGGCGGTCTACCGTTATCTGCCCATCCTGGCCACGCAAACGGATCTTGGCCCGCGGCAGATGGTGACGCGCGCGCGCCAACTAGCGGCCCGCAACCGGGCGCAGGGCTGGGCAATTCTTCCGATCCTGCTGTTTCTGCAGGTGGTGGTGGATGTCAATCTGGCGATTGTGCTGGCCGTGTTGCCGCAAGTGGTGCGGATACTGACGGGCTACGAATCTGCCTTCAGCCGCAGCGGCATCTATTTCGTCAGCAATCCGTTCTTTCTGGTGCTCGTGTTGGTGGTTTCGTGGATGAGTTTCGATCCGTTCGTGCAGGCGGTCTACACGGTACGGTATTTCCGCGCGGAGTCGGTCGAGACAGGTCAGGACCTGCGCACTGGTCTACGACGCTTGCGGGCACCCGCGCTGGCGGCGGCAGCCCTGGCGCTGCTCGCCGCACTACCGGCACACCTTAGGGCCGAAGTTTCGCCACAGGCGTTGCGGGCATCCATCGAAGCGGCGGTGCAGGCGCCCGAGTACGATTGGCGGCTGCCGCCACCCGCGGCCTCCGGCACGCCATGGATTGTGCGTCTTACAGATCGCATGGTGTCCGCGGGCCGCGGTGTGGGTCGGGTGATCGGCCGGGCAGTTGATCGATTCTTCCGTTGGCTCGGCGAGAAACTGCGAGGCTTGCTGCCAACCGCCCCACCCGGCGGAGCGCCAGCCACGGACCTCCACTGGATTATGTACGTGATGATCGGGATTGCACTCGCTGCCGTGGCCGGGGTCGCCTGGCAGAAGCGCCGGGCGCCGCGAATCGAGAAGGCAACAGGCGCGAGCAGCCAGCCCGTTCGCCTGGACGCCGCGGATCTCCCGCCCGATCTTCTGCAGGAAGAAAACTGGACCATACTGGCGGAACGCTCGCTTTCCGAGCAGAATTACCGCTTCGCCCTTCGCGCCTTTTATCTGGCCGGTCTCGCGTGGCTGGGCCGGCTGGGCGTGCTGACGATCTATTCCGGAAAAACCAATCAGGAGTATCAAGCCGAGCTCGCTCGGCGGATGCGCGCCCTCCCGCAAGCCAGCGGCTTATTCGCCTCCAACGTTGCGGCTTTCGAATGTGCATGGTACGGCGAGCGCAAGGTGACGACCGAGGATGTCGAGAACTTCTGTGAGCGCACTCGTGGGCTGAAGAATCTGCTGCAAAACGGGACGGGAGCGGCGGTATGACGGGAGCGCGAGCGCTGTGGCTCACGCTGGTCATGGCTGCGGGCTTCACATGGGGCGCCTTACGAGTCGCCGGCACACAGTTTCGGATGGGAGACTTCTATCCCGAATATTCCAGTCTGCGCACAGACCCTCTTGGCTCGAAGCTTCTCTTCGACAGCCTGGCGCGCCTGCCCGGCCTCCACGTGGCGCGCGGTTATACCCCGCTCGATTTCTTCCCGGAGAAGTCGGCTACAGTCCTGTTGCTAGGGACTCCGGCCGCCATGCTGGACGAAAGCGACTTTCTGGAGCGACTCGCAAGGGCAGCCCGCCAAGGCAACCGCGTCGTGGTTACGCTCGCCTCCACGCGGCCGCCTGACAAATCCAGCGGCACACTGGAGCGCGTCTGGCACGTGCGGCTTCGATACGAAGCGCACCGCTACGCTTTCGCAACCGCAGAAGGATGGCAGACGCTGAATTTCGATGACGGCGGTCATGCCGGTTCGCGGCCGGCCGCGATCGGACGTCCGTTCGGAAGGGGGGCTATTGTACTGTTTGCAGCGAGCGAAGCGTTTGGCAACCAGTCCACGGCAAGGGCAGAAGACCTTGGTCTGGTCAGCGCAGCGATCGGCCCCAATTCGCACATCTGGTTCGATGAAACGCATCTGGGCGTCGCCGAATCGGGCAGCCTGGTGGGGATGGCGCGCCGCTACCGGCTGACCGGATTCGTTCTGGGGCTGGCCCTCTGTGCCGCCCTGGCACTCTGGAAGCACTCCTCGCCCTTTCCTCCGGCTCAGGCGCCGCAAGAGGAACGGGCGCCTGGAAGGACGTCGTTCGCTGGCCTGGCAAGCCTGCTCGCCCGCCACCTACCGCCGGGCGAGCTTGCGAGCACTTGCTGGCGGGAATGGCTCAAATCCAACCGCACGCAGGTATCGCCCGAGCGCGCCGAAAGAGCCACGGCGATCTGCCGTGAGCGCGCCGCGCATCCCCTAGAAGCGGTGCGCGAAATCCAGGCGGTGATCCGAGCGAAAGGAGCATTTTGAATCTAGAACAGTTTCAGGCCGCCGTGGAACGCATCCTGTCCGCGATCCGCAAGGTGGTCATTGGACAGGAAAGTGCGATCCGGTATTCGCTGGTGGTGATCCTGACGAACCAGCACGCGCTGATCGAAGGCGTTCCCGGACTCGGCAAGACGCTGCTGGCGCGCACGTTGGCGGCGGTGTTGGGATGCGAGTTCAGACGCATCCAGTTCACACCCGACCTGATGCCGGCGGACATCACCGGCACGAACGTCTTCAACCTGCAGCGCAATGAATTCACGCTGGTCAAAGGCCCGTTGTTCACGACTTTCCTGCTGGCTGACGAAATCAATCGCGCCCCGGCCAAAACGCAGTCCGCGCTGCTTGAGGCCATGCAAGAGCGGACCGTGACCATCGATCGCGAAAGCCATCGGCTGCCGCCCGCGTTTACCGTGTTCGCCACACAGAACCCGATTGAATCGGAAGGCACCTATCCGCTGCCCGAGGCGCAGAAAGACCGGTTCATGCTGAAAATCCCCATGGTCTGGCCGGAAGCGGGGGAGGAACTGGAACTGGCTGAAAGGAGCCTGGGCGAACAGGCGCCGGAGAACGTGCTGGAGCGGGGGGAAGTGCCGGCCTGCTTGGGTCCGACCGATCTCGCCTGCCTGCGCCAGGCGCTCGCCCTGGTACATGTGAGCCGTCAGGTGATCGACTACGCCGTAGAGGTCGTACGGCGCACGCGCGCCGATGAGAACATTCTGGTGGGCGCCGGCCCGCGCGCGGCGCAGGCCATTTTGCGCGCTGCCCGCGCCTGGGCCGCGCTCGCCAATCGCGATTTCGTCAGCCCGAACGATATCCATGCCGTGGCTTTGCCGGTATTGGAGCACCGCCTGCTTCTGTGTCCCGAAGCGGAGCTGGAAGGTGTGCGGCCCAACGAGGTGGTGAGCCGGCTGCTGCGCGAGGTGCCGGTGCCTCGATGATGACACCTGCCAGCCGGCTGCTGATACTCGCCACGGCGGTGGCGCTTCCGGCGTCGGCGATTGCGGGGGCCGCGCCCGCGCTGTTTGTGCCAGCGGCCGGCGTGATTGCCGCCTGCGCGATTCTGGCCGCCGCCGATGCCATTCTAGGCGCCCGACGAGCCGCCCGCATTGACGCGCATCTCCCCGATATGGTGCGTCTCACCAAAGACGTGAGCACGACAGTGCCGCTCACCGTCGAAAACCGCTTCCCGGGCAAGCTACGGATCCGTGTAGCCATTGGCATGCCCGGGGGCGTGATTCCGGAAAGGCTTGCCGAAGAGATCGAGTCGGCGCCCGGGACTTGCCGTCTGGGGTGGCAGTGCACGCCTCGAATTCGCGGCGACCATCCACTCCGGGAGGTGTATTTGGAAACGGCCTCGCCTCTCGGGTTGTGGGCGGTGCGCGTGTGCCGTCCGGTGCTCGCGAATCTCCGGGTCTATCCCAACCTGCGCGACTCGGCGACTGCTACTTTGTTTTTGCGTTCGGCAGACCTGGGTGGGCGGACCCGCCCGCGCCTCGGCAAGGGCCGTGAGTTCGATAATCTGCGCCACTACGTTTCCGGCGACAACTACGAAGACATCGACTGGAAGGCGACGGCGCGGCGAGGCTTTCCGGTGGTGAAGCTCTACCAGGTGCAGCACGCGCAGGAGGTGTATGCCATCGTGGATTCCTCGCGACTCTCCGCGCGCGAAGGCATTCTGGAGAGCTACGTAGGCGCTGCCTTGCAACTGGCACTGGTCGCCGAGCGGCAGGGCGACCGCTTCGGCCTTGCTACGTTCAGCAATCACACGCAGCGTTTTCTGCGCGCGCGCAGCGGCCTAGGCCATTTCCGGCTCTGCCGGGAAACTATTTACAACCTGAAGGCGGAGCGGGTCAGCCCCGATTTCGATGAGGTCTTTGGCACGCTGCAGTTGAACCTGCGACGCCGCGCGCTGCTGGTGTTCTTTACCTCGCTCGACGACGCCCTGCTGGCGGAAACTTTCGCCCGGCAGATTTCCTTGTTAAGCCGCCGTCACCTAGTGCTCGTGAACGTCACGGAGAGCGCCGACCTGCGACCCCTGTTTGCGGGCGATCCGCCCGACACCCTCGAGGACGTCTATGGCGGGTTGACCAGGCAAATGCTGCGTAACCGGATGCGCGAACTCCAACTGGCCCTGGAGAACAAGGGGGTGAAGCTCTCGCTAGTCGATTCAGCACGCATGAAATTCCAGGTGGCGTCTCAGTACCTGGACGTCAAGCGGAGGCAGGCGCTGTGATTCTCGACCTCGCCCGCTTCACCGCAGTGGAGCGGCCCTATTGGGAGGAACTGGAGAGCGTCCTGGGGAAATTCGAAAGCGATCCCGAACTGCGCATGTCACTCGATCAGGTACAGCGGCTGCACTATCTCTACGAGCGCTGCTCGGCGGATCTGGCCCGCCTGGACACGTTCTCCACCGAGCCTCGCCTGCGCGATTTTCTGGAGTCACTCGTTTCGCGAGCCTATAGCCAAATCCACGAGACCCGCGCGCGGCTCACCCTCCGGTGGAAAGCGCTGCTGCGGGCGTTTCCGTGTGCCTTCCGACGCCGCGCGGGCGCCTTTGGCCTGGCCGCGGGCATCACCGTGCTCGGGGTCGCATTCGGATGGTTCGCCATCCGCTACGATCCGCAGGCGAAAGCAGTCCTGATGCCCTTCCCCGGTTTGATGGAACCACCGCAACAGCGCGTCGCCAAGGAAGAAAGCGCCAACAGCGACCGTCTGAAGGGCGTAAAAGCCACCTTTTCGGCCGAGCTGATGACGCACAATATCCAGGTCGCCCTTTTGGCGCTGGCTGCGGGTATTACCTGGGGTGCCGGAACGCTCATCGTGCTCTTCTACAACGGCGTCACTCTGGGGGCGGTGGCCGCGGACTACCTGGGCGCGGGCCAGGGCGTTTTCCTTGCCGGCTGGCTGCTGCCGCACGGGTCGTTAGAGATTCCGGCGATTCTCATCGGTGGCCAGGCCGGCCTCGTGCTGGCTGGCGCCCTCATTGGATGGAACAGCCGTGAGCCGCGCAACGCGCGTCTGCGCGCAGTGACTCACGACCTGTTCGCCCTGATTGGTGGAGCGGCCGGTCTGCTGGTGTGCGCGGGCCTGGTGGAGTCCTTCGTTTCCCAGTATCATCAGCCCGTCCTGCCCTACAGCCTGAAAATCGCCTTCGGCGTCTGCGAACTCGCGGCGCTGGCAGCCTTCCTGACATGGACCGGGCGGGAATGACCGCCGCCCGCAAATCCGCACTCGAGATCGCGACCCCGGAGGGCATCGTCTTCTCCTACGAACTGGCGACGCCTGTTCCACGCGCGCTGGCTTGCGCCGTCGATACTGTGGCCTGGCTGGGAATGGCCTATTCCGGTGGGCGGATCGCAACGGGAGCGGGATTCCTCAGCCCGGATTGGGCCAGCTTCCTCCGCGTGACCCTCTACTTCGCGATTTCGGTGGGTTATGCCATAGTGCTGGAATGGCGCTGGTCCGGACAGACGCTTGGCAAGCGGCTATTCGGTCTGCGCGTCATAGATGCGCACGGCTTGCGGCTGCAACTGGCGCAGATCGTCCTGCGCAACCTGCTTCGCCCCATCGACGCCCTACCCCTGTTCTATCTGGCCGGTGGTATGACCGTGTTAGTGAGCCCCAAAGGCCAGCGGCTGGGCGACCTGGTCGCCAATACGGTGGTTGCCCGCGAGTGCCGCCGCGAGATTCCTGATTTAGCGGAGATCGCCCCCGCCAAGTACAACTCGCTGATGGCCTGGCCCTATCTGGCTCGCCGGCTCCGTACGCTGGCAAGTCCGGAGGCGGTTCACTTCGCCCTGCTGGCGGTCTCCCGACGCGGCGGGTACCAGCCATTGGCGCGCGTGGAACTTTTCGCCGATCTTGCCGCGTATTTCCGTTCTCTAGTGCGTTTTCCCGACGCTGCACTAGAGGGGCTTACTGACGAGCAGTTTGTGCGCAGCGTATTGCGCGTGATCTTCGGCCCAGAAGGCCGAATCTAAGACTGCTGTTGACCTCAACGATGATTGCGCCCTATGGCTTCAAGGCTGCTAGCTTCTAACCGATCGCTGTGGTTTTGCGAACTCTCGTGTCCTTCCCTCCTTCTGTTCTCTGTTAGCTTGGACTGCGTGCTATGGAGGCGATCCGTCTTCGCTAATAAACCAAGCAAGATGAACCCCAGCTACGATTCATTGCTCCCCTGATCAACTCATTGAGGTCTTTGCTTGGGAACACGCGCTAGGTTCCCGAGCGTATAATTTCGCCGGCTGGCGCCCGAGAAGTCCGACGAGCTTCGTATCGGGTTCACCCGGCTTCGGCGTCCTGCTTGATGATTCGTGTCACCTGCTCCAGCCACCAGGCCCCAGCCAGGCGGGTTCGGAGCGCTTGGCGGTCCAAAGCGGCCGCGATCTCACGCAACGTGTCGCCATTCCGGCGCAACGTGACGGATTTCGGTGAGCACGCCCTGCTCGCCGGAGTCGCGTTCGCCGGTTGCCATGCGGGTGAGACAGACGCCGAGCCGCGTATTGGAGACCGTTCCCCGCCGCGCCCTGAACAGCGACATGCGCACTTGCGCCAATGGGTCGCGGGCTTTTTGTCCGAAGCCTCTGCAGCTCGAGCTTTCTGCTTTCAGCCTGAATCCGTACTTGCTCGCGAGCGTCAAACGACGGAGGCGCTTGAACCTGCCCTCGTCGAGGTAGCCTATAGGCCCGGCAGGCGTTTGCGGAAGGGATGCACTTGGCGTTCGCTGATTACGATTTCCGTGGCTGCGGGATCTGACATGATCAACAGAAATCCGCTTTTGAAGTAAGGGCGGATCTCCTTGATCCTCGTCAGGTTCACTAGCACGTCGCGGCGAGCACGAAAGAACAAGTCGGGCGGTAAAGACCCTTCCAGATCGTTCAACTGATAGTTCACCAAAAACGATTCGGTGGCGCTTTTGGCCTTCACCAGACCGCCTTCGACCTGGAACCACAAGATCTGCTCGACCGGAAGCAAAACCAGGCGGTCTCGGGCGCGGCATACGACGCGCCGGAGAATGGAGGGTCCTTCGCGTGCGGCGCGCAGGAGATTCCGCCGCTCCGCCTCTTTGCCGTCGGAAAACGCGTTCAGCCGCCGCGCGCGTTCCACGGCTTGGGCCAGCCGGTCGGGTTCTACCGGCTTCAACAAATAGGCAAGAGCGTTCACCTCGAAAGCCGAAAGGGCATGTTGGTCGTATCCGGTGGCAAAGATCACCAGCGGGAGCGGCACTTTCGAGGGAATCGAACGCACCACTTCGAAGCCGGTCAGGCCCGGCATCTCGATGTCCAGAAACAGCAGGTCCGGCTGCAGTTGTTCGATCTTTTCGAGCGCTTCGAGGCCGTTTTGGGCCTCTTCAGCAATGACGACATCGGGATGGGCTTTGAGCAGCCGGCGCAGGCGCGCCCGCGCGTCGGCTTCGTCGTCAACGATCAGGCTTGTCATCGCCGTTCCATTCGGCGTCGCGCGGGAGCAGCAGGTTCACGCGCGTTCCTTCGGGATCTCGTGGCTGGAGCGTGAGGCGCGCCCGGTCCTGATATAGCGTCACGAGCCTCTGTCTGATGTTCCTCAAGCCGACTCCGCCGTTCTGGTCACCGTGGCCGTTGGCCGTTCCCGGGCCGCCGCTATTCACGCCGACGCCATCGTCTTCCACGGACAGGCATATCCGATCGCCCTCGGGCCTGGCCGAGATCCATAAACGGCCCGGACCGATTTTCGGACCCACGCCGTGCTTGAGGGCATTCTCGACCACAGGCTGCAAGATCAGCGATGGAACAGGAGTATGCGCGACCTCCGGAGAGATGTCGATTTGCACCTCGAGCCGACTTCCAAACCGAGCCTCCTCAATGTCGAGATAGGTACGAAGAAACTCGATCTCTTCACGGATCGGGACTAGGGTCCGAGAGGAGTGGGCCAACAAATGTCGGAACACCTTCGCCAGGCGCAACGTCATAACTTCCGCCTGCGCGGCATCGGTCACGATCAGATTCGCGATGGTGTTCAGCGAGTTAAACAGAAAATGAGGATTGATCTGAGCGCGCAAGGCTCGCAGCTCCGCCTCGGTTACCTGCTGAAGCAGCAGCGCTTCGCGATTCTGACGTTCGACCATGTCGCGTTCCAGCCGAAGCAGGTCGAGCCTGCTGCCGAACTGCTGGGCGACGCTTCTCAGGTAATTCAGCTCCTGGCTCACCAAGCTGCGGCGAGCGACGCCAGGCGAAATGGCGAGAACCGAGTGAACGCGTCCTTCGGTATGGACGGGAACCAGCAACTCGAGCTCGTTCAGTGAGAGCAAGGAGGCGAGCGGATTCCCTCGGCCTAACTCAGCGACTTCTCCGTCTTGCATCCCGGGCGGCCACAAAGAGACGGGAAGCCTCGAGAGGGCGACCGAGCGCACATCATCCAGATCGAGCGTATTCCGAACTGCCGCTTCGACCGCAGCCGTTACTTCGGATTCCGAATACAAGCGGCGGACCTGCTCGCCCAGCTCGCGAACTGCGTTTCGATAGTCGGGAGCGTGAAAGACTCTCCGGTTCACCAGCCTCTCCAGCCGCCGGTCGAGCGGAACAAAGCACATCACCAGCCCGGCCGCAGCGATCGCCATGACGAAGAAGCGCATGGCCCCAGGCAGCAACGCATGAACCCCCAACCGCTCAACAAAAGGAGAGTCGATGAGAAGCACGAACGTGGCCGCGGATACGCCGGCCAGCAGGATACGAACACTATAGCGGATGAACACATCGGCAAAACGAAACCGGGCAAAGAGAAAAAATGTTCCGATGACGATAAGGAGCACCGACTGCTGGCCTGTCACGCCCAGCGCGCACTGGAGTGAATCCGTCGGTGTAACGTTACGCTCAACGATGACGGAGAGTGTGGTCAGCAGCAGGCCCACCAGTACGACCAGTGAGGAAAAGCCGAGGGTTCGCGAAACCGAGGATCCTCGTAGCAGCAGTGCGGCGGCGGAGAGCTGAAGAAAAGTCGCATCGTAGGCCGAGAACTCCTTCAAACCGACGATCGGAAGAAAGGGCGCGCCGGCGGCCGCCGCCCAAATGCCGGTCACAATCACCGCCGCACTGGCGAAAGCCAGGACTTGCAGAAGTCTCCAGCAGATGCATTGCCATCGCTGCTGAGCGAGGTGGCGCCAGATGACGAGCATCGGGATCGGCCAAACGGCCGCTCCAGTGAATTGAATCGCCAGCGCGATCGAGCCGGGATCCGGCGTGTTCAAGGATCCAGGCGAAATCGCGAGGATATCCGCGAGCCCGCCAACGTTCCACAACAACGAGCACACCGCGAGCGCGATATTGGCGACTGGCGTTCCCGGAAGCCGGGCGGCGCGCAGAGTGAGTGCCAGAAGCAGAATCGAGATCACCAGCCCTATGCTGAACCCAATCAGATTGCCCGCCACATATGGACCGACCGCGCCAGCAGACAGCATTTCTCGCAATGCCTCGTTTTTCCAGCATAACCCGGGCGGCGGCTCCTAGCCACGATTGGCCGCCGAGCGCGAATCTGCGCTTACGAGCGCGGATCTTGGCGGCTGGACGGGAGAAACGCCACCCTTCTCATAAAGGGCTGAGGCGCTGAGAAGAACGCTAGAAAACGGTGCTCTGTAGAGCAGGCAAGGGGCGCAGAGGTTCTGCAATTTTCTAGGGATCTCAGATGATTGGCCTGACCCCCTCCGGGCGCAGGTAGATCGATTTTCTGCGCTCGATTCTTGTGATTTGCGTTCAGCCGAA
>JAGWQP010000311.1 GCA_028876805.1 Acidobacteriota bacterium
ACCGCATCGCGGAAACTCTCGGATCGTGCAATCCCACATTGGAATAGGGGGTCCATTGACGCCCTCAAACGTCGCAGGGTAGACTGGCGCGATGAAGAGTCCGATTCTCTGCTTGATGCTCGGGCTTGGACTCGCGGGTACCGCGCAGAGTCAGACGCCCGCCGAGCGTAACCTGCTCGCACGCATGCACTCCGAAGCCTTCGAACACTCGCAAGCCCAGGCCGTCTTTGACATGCTCACGGTGACCATCGGGCCCCGGCTGACTGCGTCGCCGGCCTATCGGCGAGCCGCCGAGTGGACGCGCGATAGACTCGCTTCTTACGGTCTCGAGAACGCGCGGCTGGAGCCCTGGCAGTTCGGGCGCGGCTGGACGCTGGAGAAACTAACGGTTGAGATGATCGAGCCTCGGTATCTGGCACTCGTTGGGTACGCGGATGGCTGGGCTTCCTCGACCAGCGGGGAGATCGCGGCCGCGCCGGTCTTCATCGGCGGAAAGTCTCCGGAGGAAGTGGAGGCCCTTCGCTCGAAGCTGAAAGGAGCGATCGTGTTGACTCAACTGGCGATGACGAACTTCGTGCGCGCCGACCGTCCGCAGCCGAGCGATCCTGCCTATGTCCCCTTGTCGGCGGCGTACGCCACCGGCGTCGGCCGCGGCCGCGCGCCCGCTCCGCCTCCCGGGCCTACGCCCGCCGGGCGCATTGCGCAATCGCTTCGCGAAGCGGGCGCCGCGGTGCTCGTCAAGCCCAGCCGCGGCGAGCACGGCACGGTGTTCGTGACTGGGCGCGATGAAGGGGGCGGCGCCGTTCCGTCCGTAACGCTGAGCGCGGAACATTACAACCTGATCGTACAAATGCTGGAGCAGAACGTGCCGGTAAAGCTCCGCATCAATCTGCAATCGAAGTATTTCGATGACGATGGGGGGAAGGCTTACAACGTGCTGGCGGAGCTGGCTGGCGCCGATCCGGCAGTGCGCGACGAAGTGGTCATGATCGGCGCGCACCTCGATTCCTGGCACACCGGGACGGGCGCCACCGATAATGCCGACGGCGTGACCACGGTAATGGAGGCCATGCGAATTTTGAAGGTGATTGCCGCGCGGCCGCGTCGGACAATTCGTGTCGCGCTCTGGGGCGGAGAAGAGCAGGGGCTCGTCGGGTCGCGCGCCTGGGTGAAGCAACATCTGGCGGGGCCAGAGAACGCCGCGACCCGCGAAAAGTTCGATGTCTATCTGAATATCGACAATGGCACTGGCCCGATCTACGGCTGGTACCTGGAAAACCGCGAAGCGCTGCTTTCGCTCTTCGACCAATGGCTGAAGCCGCTCAGACAGTTCGGCGCGCGTCGCAACATCCTCGAGCCGATCGGGGCTACGGACCACGTGAGTTTCAACGAGGTTGGAGTGCCGGGGTTCAATCCCATTCAGGACTACACGAACTACGACACCCGGACTCACCACACGAACATGGATACGGCCGACCGCGTCGAGATCCACGACATTCATGAGGCAGCGTTGGTGATGGCCTGGTTCGCCTATCAAGCGGCCATGGCAGATCAGAAGATACCGCGCGCTCGCGTCGAGTAAATGGCCGTGATCAACGCTTTTGGAGCCGGCGGCGGTGTCCGGTACGCCTCGTCGTTGAAGGTAACGGCAATACCTGTCGGCTTTCCACCCTGCTCTCTCCCGGCGATAGAGACATGCTCGGACGAAGGGTTAGGCACCCGAGACGCCCCAATGCCGTGTCGATCCGACTTCAATCTTTACCGCGAATCAAAGGAGACAGTACCTCGGTCAGAACTTCATCCCGCCGCTGTTTCATCGCGAATTCCGGGAGGCGCCTGGCCTACGACGGACAGCCCGGACCAAGCTCAATCCGGCACACCTGATCATTGGTCCATCGTCGGCCACCATTTCGACGTTGGGCCGGCCCTTGAACGTCTTTGAGAGGGTGTTGATACTTCATTCACAACGTGTTCCCGTTAATTTTGAGCCAATGCCGACCAAACCAAGGGAAGATTAGGGCCAGGCGCAATCCCTAAAAAAAGACTTCACCAGAAAACCTCTATCCGCCAGGCATAGAATTCTGCATCTTCCGTGCTTTTCGAGATTCGACGCCAGCTTGCTTCGATCGGTTGATAGAAACTGATAGAGCGACCAGTGTGAATCGAAGGCACAGGTATCGAGGCTGGCGTCTCAGGCAGTGGCGTCGGCCGACTGGTGCAGCAGACTCACGATCACCTGGAACAGCCTGGATTTGACCTCAAAGCGCTGCGGAGCGCGGGTGATGTAGCGTACCGCGACTTCCAGGCCCGCGGCCCCGGGGCGCAACTCCACGGCCGGCTTCGCCGAGAATTCGCGCACTCCGTATTGCGCGGTTACGCGACGCCAATCTTGCTCTGCTTGCCGGGCGTCCGATTCGGTCTCGCGGCCCACTAACTCGACGATCTGTTCCGCGATCTTGTACGGGTCTGCGGTGGAGGGCAAGGTGACTACCAGCTGATCCCAAAGCCACTGGCCGGCGGTGGAGAAGTTGAAGAAGTGGCCTTCGATAGCGAAGCTGTTCACGAAAGCAACGCGGCGGCCGGTGGGATGCCCGGTGGAGGTCCAGTTCCCGACCTCGAGCAACACGGTTTTCAAAAGACCGATCTCGATGACCTCGCCGCTCACTCCCTCGATTTCTACCCAATCGCCGATGTGAAGGCCATTCCGCCCCAGCAAGACAAACCATCCGAAGAACCCGACAATGAAGTCCTTCAACGCGACGGTGAGGCCGGCGGTGGCGAGACCAATGAGCGTAGTCATCTGCGTGGGCGGGCCGAACAGAATCAGCAGGACCAGCAGGACTCCGGTTACCTGAACGGCTAGCTTGGACACAGTGCGCAACTGGTGGAGGCGCCGCCGATCGGTCTGACGGAAGGCCTGGCCGATGCCGCGGTTGATCAGGATCGCACCGAACACGATGGACAGAACGCCAGCCAGCGAGCCAACCAGGCCATGGAGTGCACTGCGGCGGCGGGCTTCCACGGCGGCGCTCCAACGGGAATAAACGTCGGTGAGCTGGCGGCAGGCCTGAATCCGTTTGTCGTATTCGGAAAGCGTCTTGGTCTGGTCCGAGCGGCGCCGGAGCTGGGCAACAGCTGACTCAGTGACGCTCGCGCCGCCAATGGCGGGAGTAGCAGGCGCAACGCGTGATTGGGCCTCCCGGCCGTCGTGTTCCTTCAGCAACGCTGCGGCCTTTTCGGCGGCTTCACGGCGGGCGGCCAGCAGCTGCTGGAGGCGGCCATTCAGGTTCAGCCAAAGCCGAACCTGCTCGAGCAGCGTTGCCTTCACCACGGGTCCCACGCTCTTCAGAGGAGGGAGCGGTTGTTTCTGGACAGCTTCGTGCTGCTCGAGCGCTCGCTCGAGCGTTGCATGGCGGTCGCCGCCTTGCCGTTCGAGGTCCTGTTGTGCGTCTTCGCGTTCATCTTCGTCAAGGTTCTGCTGGGCCTTCAAAACCGCCAACTCTTCGGCCACCCTTTCGTCGGCGGCGGCCTGCGGCGTGAGTTGCGTGATGCGCTTCTGGTAGGCGGCCATCCGCGCGTTCAATCGCGCGATCCGGTTGTTGAGATCCAGGAGCGCGCCGCTCGCGGGCGGCGGAACAACCGCAGCCTGGCGGAGCGCGGTCGCGAAGGCCTGGTCGAGTTCGTGATCGGCCAGTTCGAGCGCTTCGCGCGCCAAGTCCTGCTCCTCGACTGTATCGGCCACGGCGGACAGGCGGCGCGCGGTTTCGACCATCCGATCATCCACTAACGGGTTCTGGCGGGAAGCGGGTGCGGTGGCTGGCCCCGTGCCTAAGTCGCGTGTCGCGAAGTACGCTGCCACCGAGGTCAATAACAACAAGGCCACCCCGATCGTTGGCAAATCGCTTCGCAGTTTCATTTCAACTGGTCCGCTCCTTTAAGGATAACGGTTAGCCAGAACCCCCCGGCTAATACTCAAAATCGAGCGAGAACTGGATCTGCCGCGCACCGGCCCCGGTAATGGGCTGTGCGAATCCCGGCAAGGGGGCGAGGCCGGTGCCGAACACCGGATTGATCTGGATCACGTTGGTTCGGTTGAAGAGATTGAAAGCCTCCGCGACCAGGTCCAAATGCGCGGTCCGGCTGATGGGGAAATATTTGAGGAGACGGAAGTCCGCGTTGGCAAACAGCGGTGTCCGGAGCGAATTCCGACCAAGCGCGGGTGGCCGAGCGGAGAGGGGGTATGGATGGCTGCCGTTGTCGACACCGGTCAGAGGGTCGACCGGCCGGCCGCTCTCGACGCTCAGGATCGGCGCAATTTCGAGGTGCTCGAAGATGCGTGTCAGCCAGCTCGGGGAAACCGCCTGACTGCGTGCTTCCTCCTCGTCACCGATCGGCAGCTCCCACAGGCCGTTCGCGACCAGGCGATGGCGCTGGTCCTGGCGCGACAGCGCCCGTTCCCCAGGCAGCGCAAAGGGATTCTGTGGCTGTTCGGTGAAATCCGAAGCGTCATCGAGGGTCTTGGAAAGTGTGTAGCTCGCCGAAAACTCCAGTTCCTGGGAGAGGCGACGGTTGAGTGAAAACGTGGCTCCCCGGTACGTGGAGCCGGCCGAGTCCTCGAGCTCGAAGACGTCGTCGAACCGCGGATTCGCGCGGCCTGGACCGAATGGGGGGCCGGGCGCCAACAGATTCAGATTGCGCGTCCTTGAAAGCTTCACGCCGCGCACCAGGAGAAACGTCGCACTGGCCGTCAAGTCGTGGGCGAGCTCGTGTTCCGCCGCCAGGCTCGCCTGCTGGCTGTAGGAGGTCGCCAGGTTGCGATCCACGGCGTAAACTGACGGGCGCACGCCGGGGAGCGGTGCGGGCCATGGGCCGCCCGCCGCACCCTGAAACGCCAGCGCCGCCGCGGCGGAATCCACCACCTGCTCGAAAGCGGTGGCCCCGTTCTTCTGAAGGCTCTGGTTCAGTGCCGCCAGGACGTATCGATCATAAAAGATGCCGTAGCCGGCTCGAACCACCCACTTCGGAGCCGGCTGGTAAGCCAGACCGATGCGCGGGCTGATGTTGTTGGCATCGGTTGGGAGAGAATCCGGCAATTGTTCGAAATCGTATCGCACCCCGAGATCGATGGCCAGCTTTCGGGCCGCCGACCAGTGATCGTTCACGAAAGCTCCGTAACTGGCGACTCCAAACCCGGTACGATCTGTTCCGAACGCCTGTCGGAATTGCGCGGGCCGGCCTCTGGCGAAGTCGGCCGGAGTGGCGAACAGGTACAGGGCGCCGAAGCCGTCCGCCATCCGAGCATCCTCCCGCACGCGGTTGAAGACCGCCCCCCCTTTCAAAAAGTGCGCACCGGCCTGGTGGGAGTAGGTGTAAGCTGCTTGATCATGGGTCTCGCTGCGGCGGCCGTTTCCGTTATAGGGGCGGCCGAACTCGATGAGCCCGGCGATGTCAACGCCCGGTCCGCCGGTATCATTGGTCCGCAGCACAACCCGCCGGCCTGCCACCTGAATTCGCAGATCGCCGACCGACCGGGGGTCAAAGAGGGTCGTCAGCGCGCCCACCGCCGCCTGATCCCGAATGAAGCTACTGCCCCGGGCGCTCGGATCGGTGAGTCCGGAAGTATTGAATGCATCTCCAGCTTCGCGGTTATTGGTAAACGCATATCGCAGCATGAGGCTGTTGGCATTCGTCAATTGATGATTGAGCTTGAGAGAAGCTTCAGTTTCGGCGCGGGAAACGGGGAAGCGGCCGTCGTTTATTCGCGTCGATAGGCGCGGGAACGCGCGGCTGGCTAAGATGGCGTCGATCGCCGCGCTCACGGCGGGGCTGAGAAGCGACTCTTCGAGCGACCGGTTGTGCTCTTGTTCGAAGGCGGCGTAATAGAACGTTTTGTCACGGCGGATCGGCCCGCCCTGTGACATGCCGAGGCGATATCGATGTACCTCCGGAGCTTGGCGTTCGCTCTCCAGCGGGTTCCGTGCGTCGAGCTCACCATTTTGCGCGAACACAAAGGCGTCGCCGTGGATGACATCGGTGGCGCTGCGCGTGATCACATTGATCGACCCACCGGATGCTCCGCCGGTCTCCGCCGACAGGCCGGCATTCACCACTTGAAACTCCTGTACCGTTTCGAGCGAGAGCTCGGTGCGGCTCGACCCGGTGAATTCGTCGTTATTGTCCACGCCGTCGATGGTGAGGTTATTGCTGCGGCCGCGCAGGCCTCCAAAGCTGAAGCCGCTGTCCGGCAGCGGCACCAGGGACTGCCGGCCGGCCTGCTCGGCGGAGCTGGAGACCGCCGGCGCGAGCAGCACAAAGTTGAGATAATTGCGGCTCTCGACGGGTAGCTCTTCGATCCGCTCTCTGTCCACCGAGGCACTCACCGATGTTTGCGCGGGGTCAATCGGCGAAGGTTGTCCCGAGACCGTGATCTGTGTTTGAACCGACGCCGATTGCAACTGGATCTCCAGGTGCACGGTAGACCCGAGCGGAATGGTGACACCGGTGTGGCGGTAGGGCGTGAACCCCGCCACCACCACCGAGACTTCATACGTTGCCGGCGCTAGTTCGGGCACGCGGAAGGCTCCTTCGGCGTCGGTGGCCGCTTCGCGTTCGCGATGGGTCCCGACCTCGCGGAGTCTCACCGGCGCGCCAGCAACCAGCCCTCCGCTGGGATCGGTGATGGAGCCTTCCAGAGCCCCGCCAACCACCGACGTCTGCGCCTGGGCGTCAATCCCGGCAGCGACCATGAGCAGGGCGAGCGTGCCGAGGCGTCGACGCATGGGGGAAGCATAACACCGGGGAATGACCGCTGGCAAAGGAGCCACCTCCCAGTACCGGTGCTGCTGAAATCAGTACCGGGTTTTCTCGACAAACATGTGCAATCGACCGCGATTTGTGGTACATATAGGTTTGTTGAATTGGGTGGTGTGACCGGCTGGCTGGCACACCGGTCTCCGCGCGATCCCTCTCCACGATATCTACCGTTGCCGGACGGCTGGCATCGTCATCGATGGGCTTCGAAGGGCGGGCCACCTTGCCGATGGAGCCGGATTTCGACGATTTCTTTCGCGCTGCTAGAGACGGAGCATTCTTTCCCATGGACAGCGATCGCAAATACCGACAGCCTGGGTACATGGATTCAGACCGCGATGCCAGAGGCCCGCGCGAAGAGCGTCCCAAACCCCAGGGCCCCCGGCCGCCGATCGACGTGACCGGGCCGCGCTTGCCACGCCTGGTGCAACACGTGGCGGCGTCCCGCTGTTTTAACTGCTCGACAGCTCTTCCGCCCGGAACGGATTTCAGCGGAACCTGTCCGAAGTGCAACGCGGATCTTCACTGCTGCAAGCAGTGTTCGCATTTCGAGCCTTCCACCAGGTTCCAATGCCAAAAACCCATCCCGGTTCGCATTGCCGTCAAGGACAAAAGGAACGAGTGTAACCTGTTCACACCCCGCGTCACGGTGGCGCGCGAAGGCACCGCCAATACTCCATCGGCGCCCCCGCCGGTGAACGAAACGGGTCCGGCGCCGCGCAATCCGGAAGACGCTCGGAATGCGTTCGACAAACTCTTTAAGAAGCTGTAGGCTGACGACCGGTTTCGGTTAGTTGTTAGTGTGGCCCGTGGTGTTCTTCAGGCGATACCGGAATGGCGCATCCGCTCTCCGAGATGACGCACGACACATGTTCGAACTGTACGGTCGTGTGGTGGATGTGAAAGCGGCCGGCCAGCATCGTATTCAACCGGCGCAGAATGGCATCGCTTGCCGAGAGCGGGACATCCTCGATCTGGACATGGCAGCTCAAGGCATGGGTGCTCGAACCCAAGCTCCAGATGTGTAGGTCGTGCACGTCCAGCACACCATCAACCGATCGCATGGAGCCGATCACATCCTGAAGGGCGATCCCGCGGGGCAAGCCTTCGAGCAGAATGTTGAGAGACTCGTGAATGATGTCCCAAGCCGTCCAGACGATCAGCACACCGATCGAAATGGAGAGCAGCGGATCGATCCGTACCCACCCTGTGTAACGGATGACCACCGAACCCGCCATAATTGCAATCGATCCCAGAGCGTCGCCGAGCATGTGCACGAAGGCACTACGCACGTTGAGGTCACGTTGGCGCGCTCGCCGCAATGCCCACATGATCCCGCCGTTCAACAGCAGCCCCAGAGCCGATACCGCCAGCATGATGTGATCATCGACGGCTTGCGGATAGTGCAGGCGGACCGCACTCTCATAAAAGATCCAGGCGGAAAGCGCAACCAGAGTGAGAGCATTCACAAACGCCGCAAGTACTCCGGCGCGCTGGTACCCGTACGTCTTGGTCTCGTTAGCGGGCTTGGATTCCAGATAGTTCGCAATCCACGCCAGCAATAACGCCAGGGCGTCGGTGGAGTTGTGACCGGCGTCGGATAACAGCGCCAGGGAATGAGCCCGCAGCCCGCTGAAGACCTGGATAGCGACGAACAGGAGCGTGGCTACCAGTGACCAACGCAAAACCTGTGCGGTTGTCCGCCCCGAAATGTCCTCGTGCGCATGCACCTCTACTCTAGTGTAACTGCAAGGGGATACCACCGCGCAGAAGTGTACACGAACAACGCCTGGCATACGAAATTTAACCAAAAATTTAGGCGTCCACCCGGCTCTGGAGCAGGAGCTTCCGGTATCATGCCCAGTATGACGCGTGCGACGCGTACCGCAATCGGCTTCGTGGCTCCCCTGTTGTGGGTGGGGTCTGCGGCAGCCCAGGAGGCGACTTCCGCTTCCGGCTACATCGGAAGTGAAGCATGCCGCAGGTGCCACCCCGATGTCGCGCAGAATTTCTACAAGAACCCGCATTTCAAAACTGTGGCCTCCGGCAAGGAGCCGCCCGCGCGAACCGGCTGCGAAGGGTGTCACGGGCCGGGGCAAGCGCACGTCGAGGCCGGCGGTGGCGTGGAGACGATTCTGCGGGCATTTTCGCGGCTCACGCCCAAACAGGCGCTCGAGACGTGCTTGGGCTGCCACAGCAACGATTTGTCGAACGCCAATATTCGACGGAGCGAACATACTTTCAATGACGTCGCGTGCACGAGCTGCCATTCCATCCACCACTCGCCCACACCGAAATACCTGCTGGCCCAGAAACAGAGCGAGCTTTGTTATAGCTGTCATACCGGCGTAAGGGCACAATTCGATATGCCATCGAAACATCGCGTAAATGAAGGCGTCATCCAATGCACAGACTGCCACAATCCGCACGGAGCGTTCGCCGCGACGTGGCGCATGGCCGACCGGCCGCGAATGGTCGAAGCGGCGCTGGGAAACGAAGAGCCCTGCCTGAAATGTCACAGCGATAAGCGCGGGCCGTTCGTTTACGATCACCCTCCGGTGCGTGTGGAGGGCTGCGAGACGTGCCATGAGCCTCACGGCTCTACCAATACCCGCCTTTTGCGGCGGCCGGTGGTCTTTACGCTCTGCTTGCAGTGCCACAACGGCGCCGGGGGGTTCGGCACGCGCAACAATGGCGAGACGCGGCTTTCGTCCACTCACAACCTGCTGAACCCCAAGTATCAGAGCTGCACCGCGTGTCATGTGCGCATTCACGGGTCCAACAGCGACGGGTTCTTCTTTCGGTGATCGCCATGCTCATGCGATTCTGCGCGCTCCTCACAGTCGCCACCGTGCTCTCCGCCCAGCAGGTCGTGGCCCCTACGCCGGAGCAGACCGGTCCGCCGCGCGGCGAAGACGCGGGCAATTATAATGTGACCGACTCGTTCGAGACCGGCTATCGGTTCGCCGAGATCGGCGGCGATCTGGCAAAGTACCGCAGTGATATCAACTATCGAAACGGCATGCGGCTCATCGGGAGCAGCCTTTCGGTCGACTCCAAAGAGGGGCACGGCCACCTGTTCGACCAAATCCTGCTGAACACTCAGGGGCTGGGCAACGATCCGTATCAATCCGCCACGCTCCGCGTGCAAAAAAACGGCCTTTACCGGTACGACCTGACGTGGCGGCTCGACGAGTTCTACAACCCGGGCGTGGCGGTCTCCAACGGGCTGCACTTGATGGATACGCGCAGGCGGTTACAGGACCATGACCTGACTCTGCTTCCCCAGTCCAAAATCAAGTTTCGAGCCGGGTACAGTCGCGACACCCAGACCGGTCCGGCCCTCGCCAGCGTGGAGGAGTTTAGCAGCTTGGGCAGCGCATACCCGGTGTTCACCAACGTCCGCCGAGAGTGGAACGAATACCGCGTCGGTGCCGACATCGAGCTGGCCGGCGTCAAGTTCTCCCTGCTGCACCGTTGGGACTTTTACAAAGACGATTCCCCCTACGCCGCCCCGGCCAGCTTGATCCCTTCGTCCCTGGTGCCCGGCGGCTCCTCAACGCTCGGGCAGTTCAGCCGTTCCGAGCCGTACCACGGCTCGAATCCCGGGTGGCTCGGCGATCTGGTGTCGACGCATAAGTATTGGGCTGCGAACGCTAGAATGACGTACACGGGCGGCGTGCGGGATTTTGCTCTCAATGAATCCGCCCTCGGTCTGAGTCTTGGCGCGGCGGCGAACCGTCAAATCCTGGTCACGGGCAACGCGGACCGGCCC
>JAGWQP010000312.1 GCA_028876805.1 Acidobacteriota bacterium
AATAAAAGACACCGGCAATCAAAAGCTGAATGAAAAGACCGTACCACCTGGATGTCATCAAATCATTTCAAATTCGAACTCCGGAATAGTCCAGAAGATTCTTCAAAAGCCTAGCGGAGCTCTTGCATCACCTCATCGAGGACGGCCCGCGGGGGCCGGACCCGGCTCTGCGGCAGGATGGCCAGCGGCTCGTCTACCAGGTTTAGCCGTTCTATGAAAGTCGGGCCAGTCGTATTCACATAGAGCAGGCCCGTCACGACTTCGTTTCTGGCGGCGGACTCTTCCAGAGCCGCAAGGGCGTCCGCGCGGTTCGTGGGGTCGTAGTCGCGCTCGAGCTTGCGGATCCGTAGGTGTGAGCCGTCGTGTAACTCGACATCGCGCACTCCGCCTTCGGGGATCTCTACCGTGATTTCCTCGAAGAACGGGACGAAATCGAGTTCGTGCAGCGCCTCCTCGTGATCTTTCACGTACGAGTAACTCTTGGTGGAGCCCTCGTGGTCGTTGAAGGTCACGCAGGGAGAAACCACGTCGATGAGCGCCAGCCCTTTGTGGGCGATGGCGGCCTTGATCAAGGTCTGGAGCTGCTTCTTATCGCCGCTGAAGGAGCGGGCGACGAAGGTGGCGCCCCACTTGAGCGCCAGGGCGCAGCAATCGAAGGGCGGCAGCTGGTTGGGCCTGCCGGTCTTCAGGGTTGAGCCGAGGTCGGCGGTGGCCGAGAACTGACCCTTGGTCAAGCCGTAGACGCCGTTGTCCTCGATCACGTAGATCATCGGGACGCTGCGCCGCATCAGGTGCATGAACTGGCCGATGCCGATGGAGGCGGTATCGCCATCGCCGGTCACTCCCAGCGCCACCAGAGTGCGGTTGGCGAGGAGCGTGCCCGTGGCGACCGAAGGCATGCGGCCGTGCACGCTGTTGAAGCCGTGCGACTGGCCCAGGAAATAGGCCGGCGATTTCGAGGAGCAGCCGATGCCTGAGAGCTTGGCCACTCTCCAGGGCTCCACGCCCAGCTCATAAAAGCATTCCACGATGCGCTCGGAAATGGAGTTGTGGCCGCAGCCCGCGCAGAGCGTGGTCCGGCTTCCCTTGTAATTGATCACCTCCAGACCGATGCGGTTCACTTTTTTGGGCGGAGGCGCGGGGGTGGAGCTCATTGGCCCTCCTGTCTGGCAACCTCGTCGGTGACGGTGCGCGCGCCCAGCGGCAGCCCGCCGTAATAGCGCACGCTGCGCAATTTCGCGATCAATTCCGGCTCGAACTCCAGCCGCATCAGGCTGAGCAGCTGGCCGTCGCGGTTCTGGTCCACCACGTAGACGCGGTCGTGGCGGCGGATGAAATCCTTAAGCTCTTCGGTAAACGGATAAGCGCGTAGCCGCAGATAGCTGGCGTCGACGGCGTATTCGTCTCGGAGCTGGTCGCAGCTTTCGCGCACCGCGTAATCCGATGTGCCCACGGCCACGAAGCCGATGCGGGCCTTCTCGCGAATTGTGACCACGGGTGAGGGCACGTGCCGACGCATGACTTCGAATTTGTGCGCCAGCCGGTCCATGTTGTTGATGTAATCGTCTTCGCGCTCGGTATACTGGGCCTTCTCGTTGTGGCCGCTGCCGCGGGTGAAATAGGCGGCCGCCGCGTGCTGGGTGCCGGGCAGCGTGCGATAGCCGACGCCATCGCCGTCCGCGTCTTGATACCGCGCGAAGCTGCCCAGCCGGTCCATGTCTTCCGCGGTCAGCACCTTTCCGCGGTGGATGGGCTTCTCGGGATATGGGAACGGGTCGGCCATCCAGTTGTTCATGCCGAGATCCAGGTCGCTCATCAGGAACACGGGAGTTTGAAACCGCTCGGCGAATTCAAAAGCTTCGAGAGTCAGCGAAAAACATTCTTCGGGCGAGGCCGGGAAGAACATGGGATGGCGCGTGTCGCCGTGCGATAGGACGGCGTTCTTGAGGATGTCGCCCTGGGCGGTGCGGGTGGGCAGGCCGGTGGAAGGGCCGACCCGCTCCACGTCGAAGACCACCGTGGGCAACTCCGCGTAGTAGCCGAGCCCGATGAACTCGGACATGAGCGAGATGCCGGGCCCGGAGGTGGAGGTCATGGAGCGCGCCCCGGCCCAGCCGGCACTCAAGGCCATGCCGATTGAGGCGATTTCGTCTTCTGCCTGTACGATGGCATACGTCGCCTTGCCGGTTTCTGGGTCGTGGCGAAAACGCTTCATGTAACCGATGAGGGACTCGATCAGGGATGACGAGGGCGTGATGGGATACCACGTCACCACCGTCAC
>JAGWQP010000026.1 GCA_028876805.1 Acidobacteriota bacterium
GTTCCTGAAGGATCGGTGCGGATGGCGGCCGGTTGAAGATAATATTTGAAGAGGCGCTTGCGACTCGAGCGAGTGGATCTGCTCACCATGAGACTGGGCAGAGGCAGGCGGCACCAGAAAGGAGGACATCGAAGGAAGATGTTGCGGTTACGGAGTCTGGGAATAGTTGGTCTTGCGGCCGGTCTGGTCGGGGTCGCTTCGGCGGCCGACGTGAAAGGCGTGCTGATGGACAAAATGTGCTCGGGCAAAGCAGACGAGCGCGTGTTGAGCACCGGCATCCAGGGTGGAATGATCGTGGCCGAAGCGCATACGCGGGAGTGCGCGCTGATGCCTGCTTGCCAAAAGAGCGGGTACGGCGTCTACACCTCCGATAACAAATTTCTGATTTTCGATGAGGCTGGTAACCGGAAGGCTCTCGAAGCCATCAAGGCCTCCAAGAAGCTGGACGACCTGGAGGTCGAAGTGACCGGCGAAGTCGGAAAGGGCGATACGATCAAGGTCCAGAGTCTGAAGTTGCTCTAGGCCGGGCCGCATCCGCAGATCGCCGCTCGCTGATTCTGCCGGCTACCCTCCGAGCGTTTCGTGCGCGGGCAGGAAACAAGGCGAGAGCGGCAATTCGTTCAGTTCCCCGAGTTCCAGGTCGGAGACGGCCCACCAGTTCAGTCCGTCGGCCCGCCAATCGATGACGTTGAATCCGTGAACCGACCGGCCAGCAGGCGGCCGGTCCGGCGGTTGGGCTGCCGGCCATACGAAAACACTGATGACGTGCCCGCCACGCCGGTACACCAGGACCGCTACGGTGCGTCCGTCGACCGAATCCACTCGTCCTCCGGCGAGCAGCAAGCCGCGACTCGAAATGTCCTCCACATCGAACGGGAAGTCCAGTTTGGCGGCGAGCCACGGCTTGACGGTATGGTGGCCGGAGGCCGCGACATCCCACAAATGGCCGACGACGAGAGACCGGAGGTGCGCCCGGACCACCTCGTTTGCCAGTGCGTCTTGCGGCCGGAGGTCAGCAACCGGGGTCAGCCGTCCGATGACCAGTGCCGCAGCCGCCAGGCCAGCCGCCAATAGAAGCCATCTCCCATACGGCTGGCGTCCGTCGGCGAAGCGGCTCTCGAGGCGGGCGCGCAATTCCGGTGAGGCCGGGTAACGCGGAGCAGACTCGATTGCGGCCGACAGCTGCTCGAGCCGCTCCAGGGCCGCTCGACAATCCTCACAATTGCGCTGGTGCACGGCAACGTCCGCGCTCCGCTCCGGGTCGAGTTCCCCATCCCGATAGGGGCCCAACAAGCGTTCGATTTCCCTGCAGTTCATGCGGTTTCCTCCTTTCTCGCGGCGGCGAGGGCCTCCTCGAAACGCCGGCGCGCCCGCGCCAGCCGCGACATGACGGTACCCAGCGGCGCTTCCGTCACGCGCGCAATCTGCTGATAGGACAGTCCTTCCATTTCGCGAAGCACAAGCACCTCGCGGAACTCCGCCGGCAGAGATTCTAGGCCCCTGCGGACGGCCGCCTGGTCGGCCAGCTGCAACTGCAGCGCTTCCGGATCCGGGCTTGTGTCGCGGGCCAACTCGATGTGCTCCACCGGCAGTTCGAGGTGGCGCCGGTTCTTGCGCAGCCGTTCGAAGCAGGTGTTGCGAACAATCGCCAACAGCCACGCCCGGCCATCGCGACCGTGGAAGCTGTCAAAATAGGTCAGCGCGCGCAGGTAGGAATCCTGCACGGCGTCCTCTGCGTCTTGACGGTTGGCCAGCAGCCACCGGGCGAGATTGTGTGCTCGATCGAGATGCGGCAGGATGGCGGCGGCGAACCGCGCGTGCCGACTGAGTGGCATCAATCCTTACTCATACCGCGCCCGAGGCGCTTTTATTCCCGCCGTCGGATCACAGCGCCGCCAGCAGCTTTGCCAGCAACGCCGTGCGATCGGCCATGCGGCCCATCAGGATATGTTCATTGGCGGCGTGAGCCCCCTCACCCACGGCGCCCAGACCGTCGAGAGTCGGGATGCCCAACGCCGCCGTGAAATTGCCGTCCGAGCCCCCCCCGCTGAGCGACTCCTCGAGATCCACACCCAGCTCGGCCGCCAATCTCCGTGCCATGAGAAACAACCGGACGCCTCCCGCCGATCGCTCCATGGGAGGCCGATTGAGCCCGCCGGAGATCTCTATCGAGCAGCGTTTATCAAAAGGACGGAGGGCCCGGAACTGTTTTTCGATCGCGGCCCCGTCCCGCTCACGCATCACGCGGATATCGATTTCCGCCCACGCCTCGGCGGCCACCACGTTGGATCGCGTTCCGCCCGAAATTACGCCCGGATTCACGGTGATACCCCGCTTCGGCTGCGCCAGCGCGGCGATGCGGTTGATTTGCCTCGCGAGTTCCACAACGGCGCTCGCTCCGGCTTCGGAATTGACACCGGCATGCGACGCCTTGCCGTGCACCACCATTCGGAAGCCACCCACTCCTTTTCGCGCCGTCTTGAGCTTCCCGGTTGGGCCGGTCCCCGGCTCAAGTACCAGCACCGCGCGGCTCGACGACGCATGTTTTTCGGTGAGCGCCCGCGACGACGCACTGCCTACCTCTTCATCGGAGTTCAACTGCAGCAAGACACGCGACCGCACCCCAATGTCGAGTTCGCGCAAGGCGCGCACGGCGAAAAGAAAGAACACGATCCCCGCCTTCATGTCGTAAACGCCGGGCCCGTACAGGCGGCCGTCCGCTTTCCGGAAAGGCATCCCGCGCAGCGTCCCCAGCGGCCAAACCGTGTCGGAGTGACCCAGAGCCAGAATCCGGCCGGCTTTCCTCGGACCGGGCAAACGCATATCGCATACCAAGTGCTTGCCGAATTTACCGCCGGGGAACGAGCGCACCGCGGCCAACGGCGCCGCGGTGTCGGATACCAGTTCCACGAAGCGGTTGACCGACGGCGGATGGTCGCTTGGCGATTCGCACTCCACAAACTGCCGGATCAGCGCCGTCATTTCGCGCTCGCACCCGCGGACAAAACAGAGGATGGGATCCACGGCTGTTATAATAACGGCTTTCATGCCAACTCTGGACATCAACGAGATCCAGCGATTTCTGCCTCATCGCTATCCGTTTCTGCTGGTCGACCGGATCATCGAGATCGACGAGGAGCGCATCGTGGGGATCAAGAATGTCACGAGGAATGAGCCATTCTTCGCCGGCCACTTTCCCGATTTCCCGGTGATGCCGGGCGTGCTGATTGTGGAAGCCATGGCGCAGACGGCCGGCGTCCTAGTGCTGAAAAACATCCCGGAACGGGAATCCAAGCTGGTGTTGCTGGTGGCGATTGAGAACGCCCGCTTCCGCCGGCCCGTGGTTCCCGGAGACACGTTGCGCCTGGAAATGAGCGTCCTCAAACGCAAGGCCAGCGTGGCCAAGATGGCCGGGCGCGCCACCGTCGACGGCCAAGTGGTGGCCGAAGCCGAAGTCATGTGCAAGCTCGCCGACAAAGAAGAAAGCCCGGAAGAAAAGAGGGAAGCGTTGTCCTTGTAGCATGCCGATTCACCCGACCGCCATCGTCGATTCGAAGGCGCGGATCGCCCAGAGCGCCGAGATCGGCCCCTATTCGATCATCGGCCCGGAAGTGGAGATCGGTCGCTCCACGCGTCTGATGGCCAACAACTATGTGGAAGGGCCTACCTGGATCGGCGAGGATAATGTTTTTTTCCCGTATAGCACCATCGGTGTGGCCTCGCAGGACCTGAAGTACAAGGGCGAGCGGGCGGAAACGCGGATTGGCGATCGCAACCAGATCCGCGAGTTCGTCACCATTCACCGCGGGACCCGGGGCGGCGGGCTCATCACCTGTGTCGGCAATGACAATCTTCTGATGACCTACAGTCACGTGGGGCACGATGCGCGGATCGGAGACCACGTCATCCTGGGCAGCAGCGTGGGACTGGCCGGGCACGTGACCATCGACGACTGGGCCGACCTCAGCCCGTTCAGCGGCGTGCACCAGTTTTGCCGCATCGGGCGGCATGCCTTCATCGGCCCTTATACCGTTGTCAAACAGGATGTGCTACCCTACTCGCTCACCAGTGGCAAGCCGGAAGCCGGGATTTTCGGAGCGAACAGCATCGGCCTGGAACGCCGAGGTTACTCCACCGAGGTGATCGAAGCGCTCCAGACCGCCTTTCGCCTGCTCACGAGATCGCAACTCAACACCACGCAAGCCATCGAACGGATCTCCTCCGAAGTAGCGTCCTGCCAGGAAGTCGACGAACTTGTGGCGTTTATCCGCGCCTCCCAGCGCGGCTTCATCAAGTAATGCGCTACGGATTAATCGCCGGAAACGGGAGGTTCCCTTTGCTGGCACTCGAGAGCGCTCGACGGCTAGGCCATGAGGTGACCGTAGTGGCGATCGAAGAAGAGGCCTCCCGCGAAGTCGAGTCGCTCGCTGCGCGCTGTCACTGGATTTCGCTGGGCGAGCTCAGCAGGCTCATCGAAATTCTCAAGCAAGAGGCGATTACCGAGGTCGTCATGGCCGGCCAGGTCAAACACGCGAAGATTTTTTCTTCGATCCGGCCGGATTGGCGCCTCGCCAAGCTGTTGATGGCGCTGCCTTCGAAGAATACGGACGGTCTGATTGGCGGGGTCGTGCGTATCCTCGAGGACGAAGGCATTCACCTGCGGGATTCGACCATCCTTCTGAAACCGCTACTGGCCACCGAAGGCGCCATGACGTGGCGGAAGCCTGACAAGGACGAAGACGGCGACATCCGGTACGGGCGGCGCGTCGCAGATGCGCTTTCGGGATTCGATGTCGGCCAGAGTGTCGCGATCTGCGAGCGTGCCTGCGTGGCGGTCGAAGCCATGGAAGGCACCGACGCGATGCTGCGGCGCGCGGCCGGCCTGGTGAACGGACGGCGGCTGTCCCTGATCAAAGTCGCCCGCCGGCGCGAGCACTTGCTCTTCGATGTGCCGGTGGTGGGCCTCGGTACGGTGCCGGTCATGCGCGAGACCGGGGCCACGGTCCTGGCCGTGGAACCCGGCCGTACGCTGATGCTCGATAAGGACCGGATGGTCGAAGCCGCCAACCAAGCCGAAATCGCCATCGTGGGGTTCACGGCGTAGCAATGGCGAAGCCTCGGCTGGCGGTCGTCGGCACCGGACAATTCGGGAAGAACCATTGCCGGGTAATTCATGAATCGGAGGGCGCGGAGTTGGTTGCGGTGGTGGATACCGATGCCACACGAGCCGCTGAGGTCGCATCCCTGTACGGGGGCTTGCCGCTCACCGATTATCGTGAGCTGGGCGGGCGCGTGGATGCGGCGGTGGTGGCGGCTCCCACCTCGGCGCACGAACAGATCGGCTGCTTCCTGGTCGATGCGGGAATCGACGTGCTGGTCGAAAAGCCTCTCACCCCGGACGTGGAGTCGGCGGACCGGCTGGTCCGGACGGCCGAGAAATCCGGCCGCGTGCTGCAGGTCGGGCATCTGGAACGCTTCAATCCCGCTGTCAGCGAGTTGGAA
>JAGWQP010000313.1 GCA_028876805.1 Acidobacteriota bacterium
GCGGCGATGATGGCGCCCTGCCCCACCATCAACCGGGGATTGGAGGACATGGTGCCCACCGTGCCGGGGTTGGTCAGCGACAAAGTGGTGCCCTGAAAATCAGCCGGCGTGAGTTTGCCGGCGCGGGCACGAGCCACGAGCTCGTCGAAGCGGGCGGCATATTCCTGGAAGGTCAGGCCTCCGGCGTTGTTGATGTTCGGCACCAGGAGGCTGCGCCCGCCGTCCTGGCCGGTCACATCCACGGCAATTCCCAAGTTGATCTGGGCGCGGACCACGCGGTAGGGCTGGCCGTCCCTTTCGGCGTAGGCGTGATTCAGAGTCGGAAATTCTTCGAGGGCCTTCACCACCGCCCATCCGATCAGATGGGTGTATGAGACCTTGCCGCGACCCGTCAGCGCGTGGTGCTGGTTGATGATCCGTCGGTTCTCGTCCATCACCTTGACCGCGATGGTGCGCTGGGAAGTAGCCAGCGGGACGACGACGCTGGCGGCCATGTTTTCGGCGATCCGTCCGGCGGCGCCGCGAAGCGGCTTGAGCTCTTCTTGGGAACCAATCTCAGCGAGCGGTGCGGGGAGCTTGGCAGCGGCGAGACGGCCGCCGTTTCCGCCCTTGGCGGCGGACGCGCCGGATTCGTCAAAAAGTTGCTTCCAGCTTTCGTCGACGGCCGTACGGTCGCGCTTATATTGTTGATATAGCTCGTCTTCGAGCCAGCTATTGATCCCCATTTCCGGATCGAACCTGGGTGGCATCAGAGCAGCATTCCCTTCTCATCATACCCGCTCAAGCCGACGGGGGACGGGCCCCAACCCTTGGTTTTAGTACGTCTTGAAGCTCTGATCGCCTCATTCTAAAGACCCGGGGAATACTGGCCGGCCCACGAAAAAAGTACGTTCTGAGAAGCTTCTTACATGGTAAAAACGGACCGCAGGCGGACACCCGGATCTCGTGGCGCCGAACAAGCATTGTCTCTCCAACGATATAAGTTTGGCAGCCGCCGTGCCTCCCCTCTCCAAACTATGCAATTAAACACCGAAGTCAAACCCGAACAGGAAACCACCATGGTGAGATCCTCGCAACAATCCATGCCGATTCCCTCGCTGCGAAGTTGCTGCCGCTGCGGAACCGAATTCCGGAGCAGCGCGCGAGAGCTGGTTTGTCCCTCCTGCCGCAAGCCGAAGGTCAGTCGGCATCTCAGCTTTCGAGAAAAGCAGATTGTGGATCTAGTGCGACAAGCTAAGGCCAACAAGGAAATTGCTTACGAGCTTCACCTGTCCGAAGGCACGGTGAAGGAGTATCTCAATCGGATCTTCCGCAAGCTCGAAGTCAAAAGCCGGACCGAGCTGGCGGTATGGGCGATGAGCGTACAGTAAATTTCTTTAACGCTGGCTGACCAGATCGTCGATGGCGACATCGAGGAGTGGTTCGGTGGCGCAGGCTAGCTGAGGTCCGCAAGGACCTGCTGGGCGTGGCCCTTGGCTTTGACGTTCGGATAGATCTTTTCAATTCTTCCATCCGGGCCAATCACGAACGTGGTGCGTACAATCCCCATCACGTGCTTGCCGTACAGGTTTTTTTCTATCCAGACACCGTAGGCCTGCGCCGCTTCTTTGTTTTCGTCGGCCAGCAAGGGGAAAGGCAAACCGTATTTCTGCTTGAATTTCGTCTGTTGAGCCGGCTTGTCCGGCGAGACTCCCACGATGGCCGCGCCTTTTTTGGCGAACGCCCGGATGGCGTCACGAAACTCGCACGCCTCGGTGGTGCAGCCCGGCGTATCCGCGCGGGGATAGAAATAGAGTACCACGCGCTTCCCCTTCAGGCTGGCTAAACGGAACTCTTCGCCGGTGTCCGCACGGATGCGAATATCAGGAGCCGGGTCACCTTCCTTCAGCATGTCTCACCCGAGCTTTTGTTGGAACAGAGCCGTCACGGCCGTCACGTCGGCCTGACCGCGCGTGGCCTTCATGGCCTGGCCTACCAGATAATTGAGCACCGCTCGCTTGCCGGTCTTGTACTGCTCCACTTGCTTGGGATTGCTGGCAATCACCTCGGCGATGAGCGTCTCGAGGGCGCCTGCATCGCTGATCTGCTTCAGCCCCTCCCGGTCGATGATCGCGCCCGCGGGCTCACCAGTCGAAAACATCCGGGAGAAGACTTCCTTGGCGAGTTTGCCGGAGAGTTCGCCTTGGCGAATGCGCTTTACCAGGTCGCCGAGGTTCCCGGCTGTAACCGGGGAATCAGCCAGGTCCCGGTCCTCGGCCTTAAGCCTGCCCATCAGGTCGCCCATCACCCAGTTGGCGGCGGCCTTCGGGTCGCCCGACACCCTGGCCACGGTCTCGAAGTATTGGCCCGCAGCGCGAGTTTGCGTCAGCAGCTCGGCATCATATTCGCGCAGTCCGAACTCGGCGATAAAGCGCGCGCGCTTGCGGGCCGGCAGCTCCGGCATCGCCAAGCGCACTCGCTCCAGCCACGCCTCGCTGATGCGCAGGGGTATCAGATCCGGTTCGGGGAAGTAGCGATAGTCGGGGGCCTGTTCCTTGTTGCGCATGACGGCCGTTTCGCCGGTCTCGGGATTGTAGAGGCTGGTTTGCTGCACCACCCGTCCACCCGCTTCGATCAGCGCGACCTGGCGCGCGATTTCATAGTCCAGCGCTTCTTTTAGGAAACGGAAGGAATTCAAATTCTTGACTTCGACCTTGGTGCCGAATTTCTCCGCCCCACACGGCCGCACCGAAACGTTGGCGTCGCAACGCAGATGTCCTTTCTCCATATCGCAGCTCGAAACACCGACGAACTGGAGCACCTGCTTCAGCTCCGTGAGAAAGGCGTACGCTTCGGCGGAACTTCGCAAATCGGGCTCGGTGACGATTTCGACCAGCGGTGTGCCCGAGCGGTTCAAGTCCACGTACGAATACCGGTCGGAATCCTTGAAGCCCTCGTGGATGCTTTTGCCGGCATCGTCTTCCATGTGAGCGCGGGTGATGCCGATGCGTTTAGAAACCCGATCCAAGGTGATGTCTACGTAGCCATGTTCGGCGATCGGCTCATCGTATTGGGAGATTTGGTAGCCCTTCGGCAGGTCTGGATAGAAGTAGTTCTTGCGGGCGAAACGCGACTGGGAGCGAATGGCGCAGTTGAGCGCCAGCCCGGCCTTGATCGCCAACTCCACCGCCTCGCGATTGACGACCGGCAAGGCCCCCGGCAACCCCAGACAAACCGGGCACACGTTGGTATTCGGCGGAGCGCCGAAGCTGGTGGGACATCCACAGAAAATCTTGGTGGCGGTAGCCAGTTGGACGTGCACCTCGAGCCCGATGACCGGCTCGTAGCGGGCCATCACTGCGGCAGGCGGCACGGCCATGGTGGTCGACGACATCGCGTCTCCTTATTATAAGTGGGAGGGCGGCGCGAGCGTTCGCTCACGCGCTGTTAGAATCGCTGCTTGGGTTTGCCCAGCCGCGCTTCCAATTCGCGCACGAAGGCTTGGAGCGCCCGCCGGTCGGCGTCCTGCCACTTGATCACCACAAAGTACTGATCGCGGTAGAAGAAGACGGTGTCGGCGGAAGGACGCCACCGCTGAACGAGGTCCAGAGCTACCGCCGGCGACTCCAGCTCGTACACGCGCGCTTGAAGTCTCCCGGGGCCTTCATACGCGGCCGTCTGCAAGTGATTGATCAATGTCCGTGGTAATGGGTCGGGGGCATCGGAAGGGCCGAGGTTCTGGAGCGTAGTCCGGCGCCATACTCCAGCCATCGTGGGTGGGAACAGAACCGCAGGCGGCGGGCTCGGGCGGCAAGCACCGCATGCCCCCGACAATGCCAACCCAAGCGCCAGCCACCATCCGATTCGTCGCGCCATCCTCGTTCGGCTCCCTGTTTCGATTCTCACATGGGGGCCGAGAACACGGTGCTACCATCGCAGTGATGGCCAAGTTCAAGCCGGCCAGAGGCAAGGGGAAACGGACGACCGCGCCTCCCGCGGGCGCACTGTCGTGCGTCATCCTGATCCTAGTCGGCATGGTGGGGGTGATGCTTTTTATGTACTTCGTGATGTATGCGAACCGATAAACGCCCGCCGGCCGCGATGCGCCCGGTCGAAATCGTCACCGGCTATCTGGTCACGGCCGAAGGTTCGGCGCTCATTAAGGTCGGGCACACCCAGGTGCTCTGCACGGCGAGCGTCGAGGACACAGTGCCGCCGTTTTTGCGCAACAGCGGCAAAGGCTGGGTGACGGCGGAGTACGCCATGCTGCCGCGCGCCACTAGCAAACGGACGCCGCGGGAAGTGAGCAAAGGCCGGCCGTCCGGCCGGACGCACGAGATCCAGCGGCTGATCGGCCGCTCGCTGCGGTCGGTGGTCGATATGGCGGCGTTGGGAGAGCGCACCGTGGTGCTCGATTGCGACGTGCTGCAAGCCGACGGCGGCACGCGCACCGCCGCCATCACCGGCGCCTTCGTGGCGCTGGTGCTGGCATTGCGCCAGTTGGTCGAGTTCAAGGCCCTGAAGGCCATGCCCGTACGCGACTACGTGGCAGCCACCAGCGTCGGGCTGGTGGACGGCGTCCCGATGCTCGATCTGTGCTATGACGAAGACTCGCGCGCCGACGTCGACATGAACGTGGTGATGACCGGAAGCGACCGCTTCGTCGAAGTGCAGGCCACCGCCGAACACGCGCCGTTTGATGACGCTCAGATGGCCCGTTTGATCGGACTGGCGCGCACGGGCATCGCCCGGCTGGTGGAAGTCCAAAAAGAGGCGGTTGCGATTTGACCCGGCTGTACGCCGCCACCGGGAATCCCGGAAAGATGCGGGAGTTTCGCCTGGCGGCTGAAGGGCATCCCGAGGTCGAGATCGAGCCGCTGCCCGGTTACCCACAAATTCGCCCGTGCCTAGAAGACGGCGGCACCTTCGAGGAGAATGCCCTGCTCAAGGCGCGCCACTATGGTAGACACGCGCCAGGCCTCTTGTTTGCAGACGATTCCGGCATTGAGGTAGACGCGCTCGGAGGCGCTCCCGGTGTGCTTTCGGCTCGGTTCGCCGGTCTTCACGCGACCGACGCCGCCAACAATCGCGTGCTGCAGGATGTGCTCCAGGGGGTGCACCCGCGAACGGCGCGCTTTGTGTGTGTCATCGCGCTCGTCGAACGAGATCGCGTGCGAGGTGTCTTCCGCGGCGCCGTGGAAGGCCTTGTCACGGACGAACCGCGCGGCTCCTCCGGCTTCGGTTACGACCCCCTCTTCTACTATCCGCCGTTCGGCTGTACTTTCGGCGAGCTGACGCCGGAACGCAAACTCGAAGTCAGCCACCGCGGGCAGGCCCTGCGGGCAATGCTTAAGTCGCTCTAAACCCTAAAAAAGGAGGCCGGCTTCGAGCCCCGGCGCGCGGCCGGCTAGAGGGTTTAGTACGTACTGAACCAGATGCGATTTTGCTTTTCAGAAAAAAACATTTGCTGTACATTATGTTTGTATGAACAAGAGCCGTGATTCGTCGGTCTGGCGCAGTCTGGCGGTCGCCTTTGGGGACGGGCTGGCCTTCGGTGTGGGCATGAAGCTCACCGAAAACGTGCCTGGAAAGCTCGGTCGGCCGCTTCCATCCGAGATCTCGAGCCGCGTGGCCGAGATCGAACGGCGCATTGCGCGTATCGAGCGCGCGCCCGAGGCCGCTTCCGCCAACCTTGATCAAGGCATCCTTGACGCGCTGGTAGCCGCTCTGGAGGCTCGCTTACAGGAGAATGCCGCCGAGCTCGATCGCCGGCTCGCCGCGCTCGATCAAAAAGTAACGGCGGAATTGGAAAACCTCCGCCAGCAGGATCAGGCCCTCGCCTCCGGAACCGAGAAGCACGTCGAAGAGATTCACCATGAATTTCATCAACAGGTCGTCGAGCTATCTCAGAAGGTGAGCGAGGACCGGAATGTGCTCGCGAGTCAAGTGATTGCGCTGCATCGCGAGTTTGCCGCGGCGGTGGCGGACATTGTTGAGGAGCAGGTGGCCAGCCAGGTGAACGAGCGCGTGGCCGATGAGGTGAGCGCCCGCCTGGCCCCGCTCGAACAGCGATTGCGGGAAGAGATTCAACAGGCGTCGGCTACCGGGCGTCGCGAAATCGCGGATCTGCGGCAGCGCTTCGCCGAGAACGGCCGCAGCGTGCTGAATGTGCTTCTGACCATCGGTGAGCTGTTTCGGCACGCGGCCGGCTGGCTCAGCGCGCCGAACCTGGTGGCGGGGGCCGCCTCTTCAGCCTCCGAGGACGGGACGGCTTCTGGTACCGGCTGGTCGGCCGCGCAAGAATCCGAACAAGACCCCCAAGCCGTGCGATCCTTCAACGATCCCGCGAGGATTCCGCCCAAAACGGCCATCGCGGCCGAGGCGGCGAGCCCCTATTCGGACTCTGAGCTGCCCACGTTCGCGCGGCCTCACAAGGCCGTCGCCATCTGGAACATTCCGCTGGTCTCTTCGTTCGTCGTCACCGCCGGCTGTGTTGCCGTCCTCCAGTATCTGTAGCGTTCTCTAGCGCGGCGCAACTGGCATGGGGAGCGGAAAGTGCTATCCTGATTCCGCGTCCCGATGAAGATCTCGAGTGTTCGCGCGTATCTGCTGTCCTATCCGTTCGATGCACCGATCCATCTGCGCTTCCATGGCGGCGAGCGCACGATCCTAAAGC
>JAGWQP010000027.1 GCA_028876805.1 Acidobacteriota bacterium
CTGGACAAATGCCGCGTGCTCTTCGTAGTCATGGTCGACAGGCCGCTAGCCCGCGGGGCAATCCCGGCATTTAAATTGCGAAATAAATCCTCGTTTCTTTCGGGACCGTCTCCGCAGGCTCGCAGTTGACGCGACGACTGGGCGACATTATTTAGTGCCCCTGAAACTTAGAGCCACCGCGATCATTGCGGTAGATAACCCCATCCTTCATTACAAAATTCACCTGCTGCGTGACTTTGATATCGTCAAGGGGGTTTCCTGGAACGCCCACTATATCGGCCAACATGCCCGGCTTTAGCGCGCCCACTTTGTCGGTCAAGCCGAGCAGCTCCGCCCCGGAGCTAGTGCCCGCCATCAGCGCCTGCGCGTTACTCATTCCATCAACAGCCATGAACGCGAATTCCAGCGCATTTTCCCCATGCGGGAACACCGCAGCATCAGTGCCGAGCGCGATCTTCACGCCCAAGGCTACTGCCCGCTTCACCATAGCGTCCTGCTGCTTCATGGCGGCATCGGCCTTGGCTTGCACCAACGGCGGAAATCTCGATTCGGCGATACCGACCCGAACCGTGAGAGTGGGGACGAGAAAGGTTCCCCGATCGTGCATCATGCGCAGGGCTTCATCGTCCAGGAAAGTCCCGTGTTCGATCGAGTCGATTCCGGCGCGGATTGCCCGCTTGGCGGCTTCGGCTCCATGGGCATGGGCAGCGGTCTTACGCCGGAGCGTGTGGGCTTCCTCCACCAGCCCGTTCAGCTCCTCTTGGCTCAATTGCGGCACGTCCACATCGTCGGTAGGGGAGAGCACACCGCCGCTGGCGCAGGTCTTGATCACATCAGCTCCATACTTGATGTTGAACCGCACAGCGCGGCGCGCCTCGTCGGGCGTGTTGACTACACCCTCTTCGATTCCCGATTCGTGTCCGAACAGGCCGTGCCGAAACGAATCCTGGTCGTCGCAGTGACCGCCAGTCCCGCCCAACGCGTGGACGGCGACCAGCATGCGCGGCCCCGGCGTCATCCCCGTATTGATGGCGTTGCGCAAGCCGACATCGATAAAATCGCTCGATCCCACATCCCGGACCGTAGTGAAACCGGCCATGAGCGTTTTGCGCGCATTAACGGTCGCACGAATCGATTTTTCGGCGATAGTCATTTGAAGTGCTTTCAGCATCGCTCCGTTGTAGTTAGGATCGAAGTCCATCGTGAGGTGCGTGTGCGCATCGATGAATCCGGGCATGAGCGTTGCGTCACCGAGATCAATCACTTCCGCTCCTGCGGGAACGGCTCCGCCCACCGCCTGGATCTTGCCATTCGCCACAACCACCAGACCCGGCGCGCTCACTTTGCCGCTGGTGCTATCGAAAAGGCGGGCAGCTCGCAAAGCATAAGTTTGCGGGTAAGCGGTTCCAGCAATACCCACGCATAGAAACACGAAGGCCGATTTCGTTGCGTTCATATATTCGTCTATTATGGCCGCAACGTGGTTGGGTGGCGAATGGAGGGCTGCGGGTTCTTCGGCGGGGCGATTAACGTCTCGCTGGCAAGTCCAGCCGTACCCGAGCAAACAACGACGAGCACAGGCTGTATCCTGAAATAAGCGCCTTCGTGCGCCGTCGTAGTACGGAACGAAAAATGACAACTCTTCTCAATCCCCCTCTGTCCACCCTCTTGAAGGGTCTCTTCGCCGATGCGGATGCTACCGACCGAGCGCTTGAGCGGCAAAGAGCGGGCCTTTCAGACGAGGACCGCGCCGACCCCGATGATTATCGAGAGCTCTATTCCAGCTTGAAGGACTTTCACCTCGCGGTTTCCCGCGAAACCGGCTCCATGCTGTATGTGCTCGCCCGTGCTATCCGAGCGCGTTCCATTGTGGAATACGGGACGTCCTTCGGAATTTCCACTCTCCATCTCGCCGCCGCGCTCAAGGACAACGGAGGCGGCCGACTCATCGGCACCGAGTTCGAGCCATCGAAGGTTAAGCGGGCGCGCGAAAACTTGACTGCTGCCGGCTTGTCTGATCTGGTCGAGATTCGGGAAGGCGATGCAATCCAGACCCTCGCGCACGATCTGCCGGATAGGATCGATTTGCTTCTTCTCGATGGAGCCAAGACGCTTTACTTGAGAGTCCTTGCGCTCCTCGAACCACGCTTGCGCGAGGGCGCTCTCATCGTTGCTGATAACGCAAACTGGTGCTCCGACTATCTTGCCCGCGTCCGTACGCCAGCGGCAGGATACCTGTCGGTGCCCGTTGCGGGCGATGTCGAGTTGTCGATGAAGCTCGGCCAATCCGCGCGAGAGTAACACCTCGTTTCCCCTCCTGGCTCGTAGACGACGTTATTTTCTAATGGACCGCTGTCGCGGGTATGGCAAGCGTAGTAGGATTTGGCCGGACAAGTTGCATGCCGCTGTGGGTGCCGACACGTCGCCAACCGCGGCTTTTTCGCCTAACGCCAACTGCCAAATCCAAAAGGGGTTTAGTCCATTCGATTTCTAACCTTACCGGCCGCGGATGCGACGGCTGGACTCTTTTGCGAACCCTCTGTGTCCGCGGCCGCCAAGGTTAAAATCCTCTGCAATATGGAAGCAGTTCTCCGGATAGAATGACCCTATGCTTCACCTCTCCCGGCGTAGCCTTCTCGCGCTTTCGCCTGCAGCCATCTGCCATCCGGCAAGCCGGCGCAAAACCGCCGTCAGCATTTCGCAGGATCAGTTCCGCATCAACGGCAAGCCAACCTACAAAGGACGCACATTTCAGGGCAAGAAAGTCGAAGGCTTGCTGTTCAACGCACGCATGGTGCAAGGCATATTTGACGATCAGAATCCGGAAACATCGGCACGCTGGGCTTACCCGGATACCGGCAAATGGGATGCTGACCGCAACACGCGCGAATTCGTCGCTGCCATGCCGGAGTGGCGGCGATGCGGGCTGCTGGCCTTCACGATCAATTTGCAAGGTGGAAGCCCCGAGGGATACTCGCGCGAACAGCCCTGGATTACCACATCGGTTCAAGCCGATGGCTCATTACGGATGGAGGCCATACGGCGTCTGGCGCGGATTCTGGACCGGGCCGACGATCTTGGCATGACCGCGATTGTGGGAATTTTTTACTTCGGCCAGGACCAGCGAGTGCGTGACGAAGAAGCCATCAAGCGCGCCGTTCAAAAGACTGTCAAGTGGATTGTGGAAGAAAAGGGCTACACCAACGTACTGCTTGAAATCGACAATGAATGCGACGTCCGCGCCTACGATCATGAAATCCTCAAGCCAGGCCGCGTGCATGAGTTGATCTTGCTTGCCAAGGAGACCTCGTTCGGTCGCTTGCTGGTGGGCACGAGCTTCGGCGGCGGAAGTATTCCGAGTTCCAACGTGGTCAAGGCCTCCGATTTCCTCCTGTTGCATGGTAACGGTGTCTCTGATCCGGGCCGCATCGCCGAAATGGTCCGTAAGACGCGCGGTGTCGAAGGCTACCGCCCCATGCCCATTCTGTTCAACGAAGACGACCATTTCGATTTCGACAAGCCGGCCAACAACATGCTCGCGGCCATCGGCGAATACGCGTCGTGGGGTTACTTTGATCCGGGCTTGTCCAATTATAGAGACGGCTACCAATGCCCGCCGGTGAACTGGGATATTAACACCGATAGAAAGAAGGCGTTTTTCGGCTTCTTGAAGCAGGTGGCCGGCGCTTAGTAGCCGGCTTGTCGATTCGGGAGCTATTCACGCGGCCTCTAAACGCCACTGCTGTGGCACCTGTCAAAATTGCAGCTGCCAAGGGAAGAGAAGGGCCAAGCCAGAAAGCAAGCTGGAGCGGCACTTTCAGCCATACCGAAACTTCCGCGGGCGCGGAAAGCGTTCCTCGAAGAACACTAATGATCCACAACGGCGCGATCCCAACGTATCGCGGGCACTAAAAGGCGCTCGCAACGATCGACCTGACAACCCCTGCGGCGTCGACAGCGTCAAAGAACCACCACGCGATTCCCGGATGCGTTCACCGCGGCACCGTCAATCGACGCCCCGTTACGCAGAAAACCCGCCGAAATAGTCCGGCGGACGGACAGAACCCTTGTTCAAACTTGAGCCGGATGGGATACAGACTGCCCACCTCAACCTCCACTCGATTGTCTTTTGAGCAAGTTCGAGACTGATCAGAATAGCAGTGTATAAATGGTTGCGGCGCCCGGTCGATGATCGAGTGGAGTATACTGTATTAAATGCCAAGACGCGAATCGCCACTGCAAAGCGAAATGCTCCAGGGAACACTGGACATGCTGGTCCTCCGGACGCTGGTTCTGGGCCCGGCCCACGGACACACCATCGCGCATGCCATCGAGCGAGGGTCCGGGGATGTCCTGCAGATCGAACACGGCTCTCTCTACCCCGCCTTGCATCGATTGGAGGATCGTGAGTGGATCGCATCCTTTTGGGGCACCTCAGAAAACAACCGCAAAGCGAAGTACTACCGTCTGACACCCGCCGGGCGGAAACAGTTGACCGTCCAGACTACACGCTGGGAACAAGTGGTGCGAGCCATCGGCCGCATTCTGAAACCGGCCACGGAGTGACCAATGAGCTTACGGCGTTTCTTCCGGCGGGCGCAATGGGATCGCGAGCGATCCGAAGAGATCGAGTCTACCTTCGCATCGAGACCGACGAAAACGTTGCCCGAGGACTGCCGTATCACGAAGCGCGCACAGCGGCGCTGAGGAAGCTTGGTAACCGCACGGTGGTTCGAGAGGAGATTTACCGCATGAACACGATGACGTTCCTCGACACCTTGGTGGGCGACATGCGTTACGGTTTGCGCATATTGGCGCGCAGTCCGATGTCTACTGCCGCCGCACTGCTGACGCTTGCCATTGGGATTGGCGCCAATGGCGCGGTGTTCAGTGTTGTGAACAGCGTGCTGGTGCGGCCGTTGCGCTATCCCGAGGCTGAGCAACTGGTCGCGCTCCATCAAGATGCGCCGGGCGCAGCGGGACTGGCGAATGCCGCCGACGGACTGGCTCTGTCGCCATCGATGTATTTCACCTACGTCGAGCAGAACCGGACATTCCAGGCGCTCGGCGTGTGGACTCCGGGAACGGCGAATGTCACGAGCCTGGCCGAGCCGGAGCAAGTCCGCACGGTTTATGTCAGTGACGGAGTGCTGCAGGCGCTCGGCGTTCCGCCGGCGGCTGGCCGTTGGCTCCTGGCGGTCGACCAGATTCCGCAGGCTCCCGAACCTCTCAGTTTCACGGGACGTTCCTCCGCTGTCATGCTCAGCTATGGATACTGGCAGCGTCACTTCGGAGACCAATCCGTCATCGGACGGAATCTCACGGTAGATTCACTCCCTCGCCAAATCGTCGGTATCATGCCGAAGGGTTTCCGGGTTGTCAGGGCAGAGCCCGATTTGATTCTGCCGCTGGCTTTTGATCGAGGCCGCGTCATTCTAGCAGGTTTCGGATTTTTGGGCATCGGGAGACTCAAACCCGGCGTCACCATTGCGCAAGCCAATGCCGACCTGGCGCGGCTGCTACCGGTTTGGATGGACACATGGTCAAATGGACCCAATAGCAACGGTCGATGGTACGAGAACTGGAAAATCAGGCCCACGATTCGCACGCTAAAGCAGCAGGTAGTCGGTAACGTAGGCGACATCTTGTGGATGGTAATGGGGACCATCGCGCTGGTGATGCTCATCGCCTGCGCCAACGTTACGAATCTGTTGCTGGTACGCGCCGAGGCACGTCAACACGAGCTGGCACTTCGAGCTGCGCTCGGCGCAGGGGTAGCACGCATGGTCCGCAGCCTGCTGGTCGAAAGCGTGATGCTCGGCCTGATGGGCGGCGCGCTCGCTATAGGCGTGGCCTATGCCGGCCTGCGCCTGCTGGTGGCCATTGGCCCAGCCAATCTGCCGCGCTTGAACGAAATCTCCATGGATCCACGCACTTTCGGGTTTACGCTGACGCTTTCGGTGTTGTCGGGGCTGTTTCTGGGGCTGGTCCCGGCTTTCAAATACGCCGTTCCACGGATCTCGGCGGCGCTGCAGAGCGCCGGCCGAACGGCGAGTGTCAGCCGGGGGCGGCATCGTGCTCGCAACGTTCTGGTGGTTGCCCAAGTGGCCATCGCGCTGGTGCTTCTGGTGGGCGCGGGGCTGATGATCCGCACGGCGCGGGCGTTACGAACCGTCGAGCCGGGGTTCACGGACGCGGAGCATCTCCAAACCGTGCGCATCTCGATTCCGTCTTCCCTCATTCCGGAACCCGAGCTGGTCATCCGAACCCAAAACGACCTAGCCGACAAACTGGCCGCGATTCCCGGGGTGACCTCCGTTGGATTTGCCAGTGAGGCGCCAATGGAGGCGCGTGATCCCAACTGGGACAACGTGTTTCCGGAAGACAAAGTGTATCCAGGCAACGTAGCCCCCTTACGGCGATTCGAGAATGTTTCTCCCTGGTTCCTGCGCACGACGGGCGCCAGGCTAGTCGCCGGCCGCGAATTGACTTGGACTGACGTGTACGGCCTCAGACCGATAGTGATGATTTCCGAGAATCTGGCGCGTGAGTTCTGGGGCACTCCGTCTGCCGCGGTCGGGAAACGGCTTCGCCAGTATCCGAGCATGCCGTGGCAGGAAGTGATCGGCGTGGTTCAGGATGTCCGCCAAAATGGGATTCAGGAAAAGGCGCCTGAGATCGTCTACTGGCCAGCCCTGATGCGTAACTCTTTCGTTCCCAACGGTGGCCTCATTGTCACGCGCGCGGTGACGTTCGTGATTCGAAGTGAGCGCGCGGGTACGGGAGGTTTTCTAACCCAGGTCAGACAGGCCGTATGGTCAGTGAATGCCAGTTTGCCCCTTGCCTCTACACGCACCATGCGAGAGATTTATGACGAATCGCTGGCGACCACTTCCTTCACTCTCGTGATGCTGGGAATCGCGGGCGCTATGGCGATGATGCTCGGTTTGATCGGCATCTATGGCGTGATCTCATATGCCGTATCCCAACGGGCACGCGAAATCGGGATCCGGGTAGCGCTGGGGGCGGAGCCTGGAGCGTTGTGTCAGCTGTTCGTGCGCTATGGCTTGGTGTTGGCCGGCGCGGGCACGGCTATCGGATTAGTTGCTGCAGCCGGGCTGACGCGGGTCATGAAGTCCGTGCTCTTCGGCATCAGCCCGGTCGATCCTCTCACTTACACGGCCGTCCCGCTCGTTCTGGTTTCGGCAACGGTATTGGCCAGTTATCTGCCTGCTCGCCGAGCGGCCGCAGTGGATCCGGTCGACACGCTACGAGCGGATTAGATCCTCGCTAGCCTCAATGCTGTTCACTTAAGCTAAGGGCACGTACATGAGCATCGCGCCGACCAGCAACTCCGCGACTGCAAGCCGGCAGGTAGGCGGTCCACTCGTTCCAGATTCGCGGCGCGGCAGGGACACGCAACACCGGCGTTCCGGCTGATCGGGTCGGAGAAGATCTTGGACGGCGTTGACTTCGCGCTTGCAGGCCCTGGCGAATGCGAAGGGGATTTCACAACAGTTTGCCCCTTACGGGATCGCTCTTCCGGGCCCGGCGATGTCAATTAAGCTCGCCTTATGATTCGGCGGTGAGGCGGCAGAACGCGGTTCGCCGATTGCCAACTGTAGCGTCTCGGCTCGCCACTGTTGTCGCCCTGCCGGTCCGCCTCACAATCGTTCAAGGACGACTGCACCGATGTTGGGCAGATGAATCAAATTGCCCGCCCGCAGTTGCGCCGAGTACCCGCCGTTGTCCACATTCGGGTCCGTCTGCACCTTGTACTGGGGCCACGTGGAGTTAAAAATCTCCTTGTAAGTGCTACCCGATGGCAGGTTTAACCACCCCAGATCCTGTACCGTGTCAGGCGTGCCGAAGGTCGCGATGACGAAGAAACGCCCGTCCGCGCGGCTGAACGCCACCGTTTTGCGGCCGGTGCCGAGCGCCTGCCAGCCGTCGGCCCGCAGTCCGTTATCGGGTTTGCCGCGCAAAGCCATCAGGTGCCGGAACCATGTAAGCACGTTAGCGAATTCGCTGCCGGGCTTTTCGTAATCATCCAGCCGCAGCACGAATCCAGGATTGGTTGCTGTCATGTTGAGCGGGAAAGGACGATCCTCGCCGGCCTCTTCGCCCATGAACAGCATGGGCAGACCTCGGGAGAGCAACGCGACGGCGCCCACGGCCTTGGCCATCTGCCGGCCGAAGCCCCATGCCTCGCGCCGCGCGATGCGCTGCTGGTTGTTCTGGCCGCTTACGCTATCGTGGCTCTCGGCATAGGGGACCTCTCGCCAAAGAGGTTGGTCGAGACTGGCCAGACCGTCGCGGACATCGCCGGCGTTGTCGTCCCTGTCGTAGGCCGCGCCGCCTAGAGCGTACATTTCGCGAAAATGCCATTGCCCGTCCAGCACGCCTTTTTGAGGATCGGTCATGCCGGTGTTCTCGGGGTCATTTTCGCCAACTAGGTACGGCCACGGCTGGCCCACCGCATCCGCGGCCATGCGCAGGGCCCCGCGTAGCGCCCCGAGGAACTCCCAGCCCTTTCCCGCGCCGGTCCGCAGCTTGCCATCGGGGCCGCGGGCCAGGATGTAAGGCGCACTCGAGGTATCCGCGCGGTGGCCGTTGATGATCGTCTCGGTGGAATCGAAGCGGAACCCGTCCAGTCGGAAATTGGACCAAAGGTCAACCAGCGCCTGGCGGAAGAACTCGATTGCCGCGGGATGCGCGTAGTACACCATGTCGCCCCACGCGGTTTCGCCGCTGACGTAGACGTCGTGTGCCAGCACTTGAAGCGGAGATTCCATCATGTGATTGAAGACCACGTCGAGCAGCACTGCCCGGCCCTGATCATGGCAGGTGCGCACCAGTGCCGCAAACGGTTCGGGCCCGCCGTAGTCGGAGTCGATTGCAAAAAACAGGCTCGGGTTATACCCCCAGCTCTGGCTGCCCGGGAATTCATGCAGCGGGAGAAACTCCAGCGCGGTTACCGGCAGCCGCTGAAGATACCCGCCGTTCAATTCAGCCGCGACCTGATCGAAGTCGGAGGGTGTCGCACCCTTAAGAGGATTGCGCTGGGTAAAACGTCGCACGTGCAATTCGTAAATGAGCAGCGATTCCCATCCCGGCGTCCGCCATGTTGAACCTGCGAAGGCCTGCTGCACTATGCCGCGGTCTGCCACGCGCGACCAGGACTGCGTCAAACCGGTGCCGGAATCGACGATCAACCTGCCGCCATCCCTTGCCCAGCGAGATGCGGGATCGAGTGCTTCGCCCAGTTGCGGAGCCAGCAATTCGGTCCCGTCGTGATAAGCGAAACGGTAATAAGCGCCGTGGGCTGCTTGTGCGCGCGGAACCGCACACCACCAGTACCGTAAGTCGGGAGTGAGTTCCATGGGAACCTCCTGTACCTGGCGCGGATCGGTTTCCGGCATTTGCAGCAGCAGAAGTGACATGGCAACGGCATGCGGCGCCCGCACCGTGAAGTACACCTGGCCATCGAGCGTGCTGGTGCCGTGGGGCATCTCCCAGGAGTCGAATACGCCAGCTGCGAGCATCTCCCGGCCGTACACGCTTTCCATCAAAGCGCGCCGGCTCGCCGCGGGTACATCACGGAAGGGCCTCGGTACATTTCGCGCTACGCCGCCCACGCCATCGATCGTGTGTAGGGTTATGGAAGCCGCGAGGGTGGTTTGAAAGAGGCGGCGAAAATCGAGCGGCCCGTCTCCGCGGGCCTCGCCTGGGAGCGCGAACCAGCATGGTACACCGGGCAAGGTATCAAACGAGGCGGTCCAGGTTCCGTCCCGCTGCCTCGTGGCCGTCTCGGTCAGGTGCGCCGCGGCGGTGCCAACACCGGAAGCGATCTGGATCGTTTGGCCGAAAGTGCTCGCGGGATTCGGGTGAATGACAAGGTTCAGGCGACCATTGGTTGAAGCTGGAAGCTGCGGCAGCCAATGGTCGTACCCGTTGACGGCAATCGAGGGTCCGCCAGAGCCATCGAGCGGGATGCGGAAGCGCCGTGCCATTTGGGGCGGTTCGGAGCTCCAGGAGACGTTGTATATGGCCGCGGGATAAACCGAGACGGTGTAGCGGATGCGGGACAGATGCTGGTCGATCGGGACCGGGGCGGCCGGATCGAGCGTGGCATCGTAGTCATCCACAAGGTCTTCGATATGCAGGCGCGGTGTGCCGAGCGAAGGTGGGTAAATAAAGTCGATCGGTATGTTCAAAATCGTGATGGTTTGCGGGCGCAAGTCCACCTGACCGCTCTTGATCCATACTTCCGCGCCGTCGCTGGGCCGCCACACGCGGTTGCTGAAATCGGGCTCATAATCACGGAAATCATTCTGGCTGCCTACTCCGACGAGTTTGAAATGGAATCCGCCACGCATGCGCTCATCGAGCGGCACAACGAAAGTGGTTGTCGCGGGATTCTGCCCGGGTTGGGTTTCGTTCACCATCAAGCTGAAGTTCGTCCCGGGCACCCATACAAACAGCCGGCCATGCAGAAAACGGCGCTGGCTGATCGCGTGAATGGTTACGGTTGGGAACTGGGCCGGCGTGCCGGGATCCGTGGTGAGGCAGCGTGGAGAAAAGTCGTACGTCCAGAGCTGGGTAGCGGAGAGAGTCGGAACCGTGCGGACGAAATCGTCGCGCTCCCACTCGTCGCTCTCGCTGGGGTAGTTGTATTTGAAGGAGACGTCGCGCTGGTCCTGGGTGGCGCCCGTGATCGTAAATTGAAACGAGCGGCCATTCTCGGAACGCGCACCTGGAACGTGGCATACCAGGCCGTTTTGATCCCAGCCATGCAGGTACACCTGGTCTCTGGCCGTTACGGGTTGATAGACAACATTGATATTCATGGTTTTGCCTCCGGATCCGCCATGAAGTGAACTGGGAAAATTATAGGACTCACCGGGGTCGAGGGGAAGCCGCGTAATTAGACTCTATTTGCCCCCTGTGAGAAAGAAGAGACGGCCCGGTACGAAGTGGACGCTCTAACTGCGCTGTGAAGGCTGCGGACAGCCAAGGGAAACTCTATTCGGTCCGCCTGTTTTCCTGTCGAGAACAGCCCATTTCCCCAGTAAACCGCCTGCAAAGCCGGATTTCGCGAAAGCCAAATCACCGCGGTTGTCCGCGCTCAGGTGGCCGAAACGGTCTTTGCCTGGAGGAAAAGGGCCGCCGTCGCCTTGTTCCGCTCATCGCTGATCCCATGGCGGACGGACTCAGTCGCAGCACGGTCCCAGTCTCCGGCACGGCAGGCGGCCAGGAGGTTGTGATACCTGAGTAGGCCGCCGATCCCAAGATTGTAGGCCATATCGAACAAGGCGTCCTGCGCGGTGTCGGGATACGTATCGAAGTTCGGTATGTTGTTTCGAAGCGACGTCGTGAACGTAGAGATATCGTCGCTCCAGAGCGGATCGGTTGGATCCTCAGGGAGGTTTAGCTCCGACAAGGAGCGGTAATCCTTCGCAGGTAATCCGAGCGGAGCTGAGGACACGGCGGCATAGGCATTCGCAATCTCGGCGGCCGCGGCAGGAGAGCCTGCGGCAGTGACCATGGGCAATTTGCAAGCGTCGGAAGTGCTCTCGCACGCATGTCCTACGCCAATGGTTACTTTCCCTCCCGTGCAC
>JAGWQP010000314.1 GCA_028876805.1 Acidobacteriota bacterium
CGCTGCACCAGGACCGGCACAGTGGCATCATGGGCATCCTCGGCGAGGAATCGAACATGATCCCGGTTGCGGTCAAGGTTCGCGCCCTCCGCGAGAACGCAAGCGTGGCGCGCGAAAAGGATTTTCGCTTCAACGTCTTTGTGCAGCAGAAGTGGACGCCCAGCCTGATGATGATGACGCTATTCAACAGCCTCTCGGACCTCAATGAATTCGCCGACGAGGCGACCTACCGGCTGAGCGGCAGAATCGAGATGAACGGGCAGAATAATCTGTCGCTCGCAACCATGCAGGCATCTGGCGAACAGCCGGTCCCCGCGCCGATGATGCTGGCCAATTGGTGGGGCGACAAGTTCAACCGCCTGTACTTAAACAACGTCAAGACTCCCGAGATCAAACGAGTCAGTGTCACCGTGGACCTGTTGCCCGAGCGCCGGATCGCCGCTATCGAAAACGCCTGGGTGGCGAACCCGGATTTGCGACCGGGCGACGAGGTGCCGGTGAAGGTCTTCCTGCGGCCGTACCGCGGCGATGCCATCCAGCGGGAATTCAAGATCAAAATCCCGGAGGGGATCGCAAAAGGCGACCACCGCATTCTGTTGAGCGATGCCGACACCTTAAACCGCGTCCAGAATCAGGCCGGCATGGCTAACCGCTTTCTCGATCTGCCCGAAACGGTTTCGCTGATCAACCAGGAACGGAGCAACAACAAGCTGTACGTCTCGCTCGTCGAATCGAGCCCTACGGCGTATCTGGACGACAAGACACTCCCCAGTTTGCCCTTGTCGGTGCTCAACGTAATGCAGGCTGGGCGCGCTGCCGACCGCCGTGTGATGACTTCGCCCGAGACCGCGACCGAGCAGATGGCGTTGCCGTTTGATTATGTCGTCACCGGCAGCTATTCGCTCCGCATCCACGTAAACTAGAAGTCGCACGCCGTTGACTGGCGTCACACAAAACATGACTGGACTCATTCACCCCTCGTTCCGCGCGCTGCTCGTTTATGCGCTTTGCTGCGCTCTGTTTGCCGGCGAAACCCGGACCTGGTCGCAGCGGGAGTTTGCCGACTTCGAGAAGGGTGTGATCAAAAACCTCTCGGTGCGCAGCGACGGCGGCCTTACCTTGGCGCCTCAATCCAAGGAGTGGTTCGACACCTCCTCCGCGTATCTCTGGAGCCTCGCGCGCGATTCCAAAGGCAACCTCTACACCGGCGGCGGCAGCGGCGCCAAGTTGTTCCGCATCGGGCCTGACGGTAAGGGCAAGGTGTTGGCGGAGCTCGATGCGCTCGAGATCCACGCCATCGCGGTCGATTCCAAGGACCGCATCTACGCCGCGACCGCGCCCGACGGCAAAGTCTATCGCGTCGCCGCCAGCGGCAAGCCCGAGGTTTTCTACGATCCAAAAGCCAAGTACATCTGGGCGCTGGCCTTCGATTCTCACGATAACCTGTTCGTCGCCACCGGGGACCAAGGAGAGATCCACCGCGTGACGTCGGACGGAAAAGGTAAAGTATTCTTCAAGTGTGAGGAAACCCATGTCCGCTCGCTCACGCTCGATCCGGCGGGCAATCTGATCGTCGGGACTGAGCCGGGCGGCCTGGTCCTTCGCGTTTCAGCGGCCGGCGAGGGATTCGTTCTATACCAGATGTCCAAGCGCGAAGTGTCCGCCTTAGTCGCGGGTCGCGATGGCACGATCTATGCGGCCGGCGTCGGATCGAGGCAAGCCGCCCCGCCGGCTTCCACCCCCGTCGCCGCTCCTCCCCTGCCCGCCCAGCCACCCTCGGGCCCGGCTGGAGCGCGGCAAGCCAATCCGCCTCCTGCTCTAAACGTCGCACCCCTGGGCGTCACCGGCGGCAGCGACGTGTTCCGGATCGAGTCCAATGGCAGCCCGCGCCGCGTTTGGACTAGCCCCCAGGATGTGGTTTATGCTATGGCGCTCGACAGCGCCGGTCGCGTGCTGCTCGGCACCGGCAACAAAGGCAATATCTATCGTATTGAGTCGGCCACCGTGTATACGGTCGTGCTGAGTGTTCCCGCCACCCAGGTGACGGCCTTCGAGACCGGCGCGGGCGGGCGTCTTTATGCTGCTACAGGCAACGTTGGCAAAGTCTATGAGATCGGCCCCGGGCTGGAGGGGGAAGGCTCCCTCGAAAGTGACGTTTTCGATGCCGGCCTCTACACCCAGTGGGGTCGCCTGAGCTTCGAAGGCGCGGTGAATGGCGGTCACATTGCGATTCAGACCCGCAGCGGCAACCTCGATCAGCCGCAGAAGAATTGGAGCCCCTGGTCGGACCCCATCACGGCCTCCACCGGCGGCCGGATCGCTTCGCCGCCTTCGCGCTTTGTACAGTGGAAGGCGGTTCTCAGCAGCACCGGGGATCGTTCGCCGGAACTCAACTCTGTGGATGTCGCATACCTTCCCAAGAATGTGGAGCCGCACGTCGACCGCATTGAAACGACACCGGCGAACTAACGGTTTTCCCCGTCGCTGGCGGCAACCCAGGTCCAGACCCTGAACTTACCTCCGCTCGTCCGCCAGCTTGTGCGCGGCGAAGCGCCGGCCGGTCCCACGCCGTCTGAGACCCCGGCGACCATCACCCCCGCGCTACAGTATGCCAAGGGCTTCATCGGCGCGCGTTGGATGGCTGCCGACCCCAACGGCGATTCACTCATCTACACGCTCGAAATCCGCGGCGTGGATGAGAAGCAGTGGAAGCCGCTTAAAGACAAGGTGATGGACAAATATTACAGCTGGGATTCGACGGCTTTCCCCGATGGCCAGTATCGCATCCGCGTCACAGCGTCTGACACCCCTTCCAATCCACCCGCCGAAGCCTTGACGGGCCGTCTGGAAAGCGATCCGTTCCTCATCGACAACACTCCGCCGAGGATCACGGGCCTTGCGGCCGCGCTCCATAACAGCAAACTCGAAGTGCGATGGCACGCCGCCGACGCGCTCAGCGACATCGGGAAAGCCGAATATTCTCTGGATGGTGGCGACTGGACGGTGGCTGCGCCCACTAACGGCCTCTCCGACTCCCGCGAGCTCGACTACGCGCTCACCCTCGATGCCACGCCCGGCGAACACACAATCGCCGTCCGCGTCGAAGACTCGGACGCGAACCAAGCCGTCGAAAAAGCGGTGGTACGGTAGTCCGAAATTCTGGCCCGAAGTCTCTAGCAGGCTACCAGGCCACGACCACCGCAGTCGCAGGAACCGCTGGGCATCGGCGTCGGAGGAGCAAAGCTAGGGTTCGCTGTTCGATCGCCCTTACAGCCAAGTGGGGCCGACAGCTCTGCCCGCGATCGCTAGTTCCAAGCAGGCCTTGGCTTTCGGGCTCCTGAGGAGCATCTTGGTTGGCGGCGCAGGTGAGGAGGTTAAGGTCGTAAAGGTTCGCTTGCGAAGCGCCCGCTCCCGAGCCGAGTTCTTCGTCTTCCATGGCTTGGCGGCGTGGGCCTGATCCCAACCGAAGTTACTCTTCGGGCCCCATCTGGAACGACTTTTGTACAAAGCGCCCGTAGGCCGCGGGGCTTTACCCGAGTCAGCCCAGCACCGATCGACTCATTCAAACCTTACTGGTGAAAGACTACCCGCGCTCCCGTATGGAAGCCCGGTTGAGCCTCTCGGTGTCGCGATCAAGAGTCCGGCGGTCCTCCTGTGGCAAAGTGGCATCACACTTCATGCTCCAATGGTCGAACTCACCGGGCGACATCGGTAACACGACCGGCGCCTTACTGAAGGAGGGTTGTCTCTACGCCGCCGCCTCACCCGCGTTGAACTTCACCGACACCAGCCGCGACACCCCGGGCTCCTGCATGGTCACCCCGTACAAAGCCTTGGCGGCTTCCATGGTGCGCTTCGAGTGCGTGATCATGATGAACTGCGTTTGGCGCGACAACTCCTCGAGCATCTTCACCAGGCGCCCGACGTTGGCCTCGTCGAGCGGCGCGTCGACTTCGTCGAGCACACAGAACGGGCTCGGCTGGTATTTGAAAATCGCCATCAGCAACGCCACCGCCGAAAGCGCCTTTTCACCGCCGGAAAGCAGCAGCACATTCTGCAGGCGTTTACCGGGCGGCGAGCAGATGATGTCGACCCCCGATTCGATCACGTTCTCCTGGTCGGTCAGGCGCATTTCACCCGTGCCACCGCCAAACAGCGTCTGGAATGTGATCCGGAAGTGGGCGTTGATGGCTTCGAACGCTTCAGCGAATTTCTGCCGCGAGACCTGGTCGATCTCCTGAATCGCCTTCTCAGTGTCGCGTATGGAATCGAGCAAATCCTTGCGCTGCGCGCTCAGAAAATCGTGCCGTTGCTGGGCTTCCTGAAATTCTTCCATGGCGGCGGGGTTGACGGCTCCGAGCGCCTCAATCCGAGTTCGCACTTCGGCCGCGGCCTGCTCCGCCGCCGCAATCGTATCTGGCTCCGGCACCGGATCGGTAGAAGGCGCCAACTCCTCCACCGGGCAGTTCAGTTCTTTGCGGCTGGTCTCGTCGAGATACTTCAACTCGGCCTGCTTCTTCACCAGCTCAACTTCGATCTGCGAGCGCTTCTCGTGACTCTGTTCGACGGTCGCGCGCAATCCTTTCAGCTCCTCCTCGGCGGCACGCAGCATTTCCCGCCGTTCAAGGTCTTCGGAAGCCATCCGGTTCACGCGCGCTTCCACCTGCACGATCTCGTCGGACAGCGCCGCGGCTCTGCGCCGCAGCTCGACGTTATCGGCCAGCAGCCGCGCGCGTTGTTCGCCCAGGCGGCCGGCTTCGGCTGCGACGCTGTCGCACCGGTTCCGGGTCTCCCGGAACTGCTGTTCTATCCGCGCCAGCGCGCTGTGCTCGGCCCGATCGCGCTCGTCGAAAGCCGCCAGTTCCGCCCGGACTGCGGCGTGCTCCTCCCCCACGTGGGCCGCCTCGACCTCAAGCTTCTCGAGCTCAAGCCGCTCGGCCTCGACCGCCGCTTCGCGTTCCGACCGCAGCCGTTCCTTGTCCTCGACGGCGGCCTGATTCTTCTCCCGTTGCTCGGCCGATTGCGCGGCGTCCCTCCGCAAGCGGTCGAGTTCGAGCTGGGCCACCGAGACACGGGAATTCGCGCGGGACCGATCCTCGCTTACCTTCCGCATCTCGTGATCCAGCGCCACGCGCTCTTTTTCCCGCGATTGCTGCAGGCCGCGCAGGCGTTCCACCTCGGCCTCCAGACCGCCAATTTCCCGGTTTAGGTTTTCAAGCTCGACCAGACGGCGATCGAGGGCGGTCTGCTGTTGCTGCAATTCCAGCGCCAGCGCGCGTGCTTCGCGCTTCATCGCCAGCGGCCCCACAGCGCTTTTCTTCCCACCGGTCACTGTGTGGCCGTGGTAGCAGACGCCATCCGGCAGCAGGAAATACAGGTGCGGGTACGTCACGGCGAGCCGCTGCGCCGCCACCCGGTCTTCGGCCAAGAAGCAGAGCGACACGCGCGGCAGCAGATCCACGGCGCGATGGTGGAAACCGTTGGTCAATCGCAGCGAGTCGCTCAACCGAGCCGCGATCCCTGTCGCCGGTCCGATGGCCGGTTCGGGAAGAGGCCGCGCGCCATCCCCGTTCGACTCCGGATGCACGAGAAACGTTGCCCGGCCGTCGGACTCAGCCCTCAGAAAATCCAGGCCGCGCTCGGCCTGCTGCCAGGTTTCGACCACCACATATTCCAGCTCTTCGTGCAAAAACTCCTCGGCCGGTTTCTCGAACTGGGGATCGACATCGACGTAGTCGGCCAGCACGCCCAGCAACTTCAACTCCTCGGCCGGGCCGCCTTCGAGCGAGGAGAACAGCCGTTTCACCGACTCGGCTGTGTAGCTGCGGTGCGCCAGCACCTGTTCGAGCGACTCCTTGCGCGCGCGCACCGCGGAGACCTCGGTTTTCAGCGCGTCAATCTCGCGGCTGAGTTCGGCCGCATCGCGCCGCCTTCCCGCCAGATCCTCCTCGGCCTGCTGCCGCTCGGAGGTCACCGCTTCGAGCTCCGCCTGGCGCTCGGCCATGTTCTCGGATAGCTGCTGCCGAGCGGCCTCGAGCCGCTCGATCTCCGCCGCAGCCACCTGTTCTTCGCGCTGCGCCCGCGCCGACTCGCGTTCGATGGCCGCCAGGTACTCCTGAACCTGGGCCAGTTGGTTCCGCAGCGTCGAGGCTTCTCCGAGAAGGCGCAACACCACCTGGCGGCCGGATTCCAAGGCGTGCTCCCTCTCACCGGTCCGCACCTCGAGGGACTCCCGCAGCTGGTTGATCTCCTGCATGCGGCTGCGGGACTGCGCGATCTGCGCCTCAAGCCGTTCCACGCCGCCTCGCTGAACTTGAATTTCCGCGCTCAGGCCTTCGAGGCGCCCACCCAGTTGCTGCGATTCTTGTTCGGCCTGCGCGATGCGCTCTTCCATGGCGCCGCTCTCGCGCACCTGTGATTCCAAACGTCCCCGCGTGCGCTCAGCCTCTACATTTTGGTCGGAAAGCTCTTGCCGCGCGCCGGTCAGCTGCTGCTCCAATTCGTAGCAAGCCCGCTGCTGTTTTTCGTGCGCCTGTTCGTTGTCCGCCACCTGCTGCGTGAGCGACTTCAAATCCGCAACCGCCAGGTCCAAATCGATCGCGGTCTGGGCCGCCTCGCGTTCGAGCAGCCGGTACTTGCCCGACAGCACTACCCGCAGACGCCCTTCCAGCTCCGCTTTCAGCTCGTTGTAACGCCTCGCCTTCGACGCCTGCCGTTTCAGGGAATTCACCTGGCGGGTGACTTCCTCCAGGATGTCGTAGACCCGAGCCAGGTTCTGTTTCGCGCCCTCGAGCTTGGCTTCCGCCAGCCGCTTCCGGGCCTTGAATTTGGTAATGCCGGCGGCCTCTTCGATAATCGACCGCCGGTCCTGCGGCTTGGAGCTGAGGATCTGTCCGATGCGTCCCTGCTCGATGATCGCGTAACTCTCGGGCCCGAGGCCGGTGCCCATGAAGATATCTTGGATATCGCGCAGGCGCGCAATGCGTCCGTCAATCAGATATTCGCTTTCGCCCGAGCGGAACAGCCGGCGCGTGATAGTGACCTCGCCGGCCTTGGCGGTCCGGCCGTCTTCGGCCTGGGGAACTTTGTCGCCGCCCGGTTGGTGCATCTGCGGGTCGACCATCGTCATGGTGACCGCCGCCATCCCGAGCGGCTTGCGGTCGCGCGTGCCGCTGAAGATCACGTCTTCCATGCGGCTGCCGCGAAGGCTCTTGGCCGACTGCTCGCCCAGCACCCAACTAATGCCGTCGCTGATATTGGACTTGCCGCAGCCATTGGGACCCACAATGGCCGCGATGCCATCGCCATTGAACCGCAGCTCGGTGCGGTCGCAAAACGACTTAAAACCTTGCAGTTCGACTCGCTTCAGTTTCAGCAAACCGGAAACCTCGCTGGTTTCGGGGAAGGCCGTAACCATAATAAGCACGTGGGGCGCCGAAGTAAAGCACGTCGACCCCTGCTAATGGTAGTATTTCGCATAGACCTACCTTATCTAGCGGGCAACAGGGACGGCCATTTCGCCTCCCGCTTGTCCAGAAACGCCTGTAAACCTTCCCTAAAATCCTCACTTTCAAAGACTTCGTTACGAATTCGCCGGGCAATCTCGCCGGCTGTCTTCCAGTCCCGCCCCCGCACTTGCTGGACGAACGTCAGCCCGCTCGCCACCGCGGTGGGTGAGGCATTGGCGAGCGCGGTTGCCACCTCGGTCGCTCGTTCGTCCACCCCCGGGGTCACTTCGTGAACCAATCCCATTTGCTTGGCTTCGAACGCTCCGAAAACGCGGCCCGTCAACGCCAGTTCGATCGACCGCCGTTCCCCCACGGCAGCCGACACGGACCGGAAGACCACGAACGGCCACAGACCCAGCCGGATCTCGGTCAATCCGAACACGGCGTCTTCGCGTGCGATGACGACGTGGCAGTTCGCCACCAGGCCGGTGCCGCCGGCGAGGGCTGCATTCTGCACTGCCGCCACGACAGGCTTGCGGAGCCGGGAGCCGAACGTAAACAACTGCTCCTGGACGCTGGTGATGGCGTCGGTGTCGGAGGTGGCGATCTCGTTCAGATCCATCCCCGCGCAGAAGCACTTGCCGTTACCGGAAAGCAGAATCGCGCCCACAGCCGGGTCGTGATCGGCGTGTTCCAACGCTTGCACCAGCTCGCGGCAAAGCTCGAGGTTGAGCGCGTTGCGTCTTTCCGGCCGGTCGAGCGCGATGCGCAACAGGCGTCCGTCACGGTGGATCTGCAAAACTTCGCTCATGAAAACAACTCCGAAAAAGGAAGGCGCGGGTGCGTGAGGCGTGCGGAGCTCACGCCAAAGTGCTGGACCAATTATAGCCCGGCGGGGGCCTCAATTTCCAGCGCTAATAAAGCCGCCCCAAAGGTTTTCCCCTGAGCGTCAGTACGCAGCGAAACCGTGCCGCCACCCCCTAAAGCACGATGCAGCAGGAAGTTCAGCGCGCCCAGGTTCGGCAGCTCATAGCGTTCCACATCCCCCGCCACCAGGTCTCCGAAGTGCCGTTTGACGCGCTCGGGGGTGAGTTCCCGAACCAGGATCGGATAAAACCGTTCTTCCCAGGCGATCACCCCAATGTTGCAGGTGTCTCCCTTGTCGCCGGACCGGGTATGCGCGAGACGGGAAAGCGGGACTCTCATGCCAACATTTTCTAAAGTTGCCGGCCTCCCCGCAAGCTGAACGGGCGCGTTGCCGGGTATATACTTGTATGCCAACCGGAAGCCACTTCCGGAGGAGGATACGCTATGGAACACATCATCGCAAAGCTCCTTCACGAGTTCGAAGAAGGAAAGCTGACCCGGCGCCAGTTGATTCAGAGCCTCACACTGGCGGCGACGGCGGCATCCGCCGTAAGCGGGGTGCCGGCAACCGCGGCCGAGGGCAAGGTGCTCAACGCTACCAACATCAACCACGTGTCCTACCAGGTCGCCGACTACGCCAGGACTCGAGACTTTTATGCTGGCCTGTTTGGGATGAAGGTCTCTGAAGACAACGGCAAACAGTGCCGCCTGTCGTTTGGCGACAACATCCTTGTCGTTCGCAGTCGGCCCCCTGCACCGAAGGTTGATCACATCGCGTTCACCCTCGCCAACTGGGACGAGGAAAAGGAAGCCGTAGAAGCCGAGCTGAAACGCCGCGGCCTGAAGATCATTCAAGGAGACACCAAAACCAGTCTGCACATCCTCGATCCGGACGGCTTTGAAGTGCAGATGGGCGGACTGCGCCAGTAGCGAGTCTGTTGAGCTCGGGAGGTTATCAGGTGTTGAGGTGGAGCATTTTCGCTCGCTCGAGGCCGTTGCCTGAATCCACGCCCCGCGCGCGGCGAAAGTGTTCTCCGGCCTGCCGGCGGTAAGAGGCGCCCAACGATCAAAACATCGGGAGCGGACGATGCCAGACACGACTTTCTTCCATCCGGAAACGTGACATCGCGGCCGGTCCCGCCGCCGGCCGTTGTTGCTCTAGGTAACCGTCAACGTCGATCTCGGTTCCGATTGGCCGCGAATCCTTGGTGAAGCCGCTCCACAAGGCGTACGGGGCCGCGGGCGTACGGGGCGGGCCTCGAATTTCCGGGTGTGCATGGTTCGCCCGGTTCCGACGGCCACCGTCTGATACTGTGGGAACGCAACCGGCTCTGGTCACTATCGGAAAAGATCACCAACACCCTCAGCAAGCGCAGAGGAGGTCGAGTTCACGCTCACGCTGATTTTTTAGCCGGGGGTGTTTCAGCCGCCGACAACCGCTACTCGCCCGGCGTTACGGCTTTCGGCGATTTCTGGGAACCGCTCGGTGGATGTTGGCGTTGTGAGGTCAGTCGAGGCATGGTCAAAATGGTCCATATCGTTCCTGCGGCTAGCACCAGTACAGTAAACAACACCACCGCCGACTGCCATATCGTGAGCAGTCCGAACAACGAGAGAATTGCAACAGCATTGGCGGCCAACACGGCCAGCACCAGAAACACCGCCGTCGCCTGGTGCCAGATCGACAGGGCTCCCGGATGCCCCTCTCGGGAGTTTTCGTGTGAGCGGCCGTCACTACGGCCAAAGAACAACAGCAGCCTGCGGGTATTCGTCACGGTGTCGCTCCTTTTCAGCTAACGGCGACAGTCGGAGTCCAGGGCTTCGAAGCCCCTTATCTCACGTCTCACGATATCGTAGGCTCGCCATAAATTTGTTTGCGGGTTATCAACCAAGTTGTAAACGATGTCCCGTGAAATGTAAACAAATCAGCGGCGGTTCCGGAGTAACAAACGTCACCGATCTCGGTCGAGTGCGGAACGAGGATGGACGAAGCCCAGAATCAATCTTCCCACTGCGATGCGCGCTCGAGCGGCGGGTTATATACTACCGACTGGCTGCGAGTGCAAAACGGTGACCCTAGCTTTTGCTGGGCCCCTAGAAGGAGGACTCCATGGGCAATCGAAGGCGAGCTCGAAGCGTGATCCCGCGATCGTCCGCCCTGGGCCGGCGAGATCTCATCAAGTTGGGTATTGGCACTGGTGTTGGTTGGAAGGCGCTTCCCTTGGGGGCTCAGCAACTGCCGGCGCTTCCGACCGATGGCTTGGGACAGACATCTTCGCAAAACGTCCAACATTGGCCCGACATTCAAAAGAGCCAAGAAGTTGCGGCCACGACGCAAACCGGCTACACGGTGTCCACTGGGCCAGGTTGGGTCAACAACTCCGGCCGCGCTTTTGGCAACGGGCCAATGGACGAGTGCAGCCGCCGCATCGTCGAATTTGTGAGTTCCTACTCCGAATCGAAGTTGACGGATTCACTGATCGAGACGATCAATTATCTGATGGTGGACACGCTGGGAACGGTATATGGCGGATTCGAATCCGAGCCCATCCGAATCGGCGCCCGATTGGCGCAAACGATGCCCGGGCCTTGCACTGTCTTTGGCTACGGGATCAAAACCACTTACGAGATGGCCGCGTTCACCAATGCCGCCATGATCCGCCACACCGATTTCAACGCCGCGCCGCACAATAACGAAATGTTCGGCGGCGTTCTGGCAGTCGGCGAGGCGCTTCACTCGACCGGACCCCAAGTCATGGCCGCGATGGTGATCGCCTATGAGGTCGTGACCGCCATCGGTAACACCGGGCTGGGCAGTTACGATCCGAGCGGCTGGGACTGCCCGTACCACAGCGTGGGGGCCGCTATGGGAGCGGGCAAGCTGATGGGGTTAGACAGGGACCAACTCGCCAATGCTTTGTCGCTCGCTCTGGTGCCGCACATGCCGATGTATGTATGCCACATCGGGGTGCAATCGATGTGGAAAGGCACGCATAGCGCCGAACAGGTCCGCAACGGAATCTGGGGCGCAATGCTGGCACGCGAGGGAATGACCGGCCCGGCGACGCCGTTCGAAGGCCGCGACGGACTGATCGCCCATATCGGACCGTTTACCAGGGACCTGCGGTTTCCCACCAGTCCAGACGGGCGAATGGCGCTCGAAACGATACACCGAGACGGCGGCGGCTATAAACGGATTGCCTCCGAAGGAAACACCCAGAATTTTCACCAGAATATCGCTCCGGACCTGATTCGCTGGACCCGGCCCGAAGAGATCGCATCGATTGACGTCCAATTCCAATATTTCGGGTGGCAGGAAATTTCAGACCCTCCCAAGTGGGACCCGCGAAATCGTGAGACCGCCGATCACAGCATGCCGTACAACATCGCCCGCCATATCCTTGACAAGCAAATCTACCTCGATTCGTTCACCAAGGAAAAATACATGGATCCGGCGGTGCGGGAACTGATGAACAGGATCACCATACGTCCGCTCCTCGACCGGAGTATCGGCCAGGGAACGGTTGTCACGGTCGACAAAAAGTCAGGAGAACAGCGCGTGTTTTTGGGGAAGGCGATAGCGCCGATGTCCCACGCCGACCTCATCGAGAAGTACAATCGTCTCGCCGATTTCATGCAGGTAAGTAAGGAGCAGCGAGAACGCGCGCGCGCGCAGTGGATGAACCTGCGAGCTTCGAAGGACATCGCGGAGCCGATACAAACAATCGCGAAGTTCGGCCAGGCGAAGCCCCTATCGGACCGCAGCCCGGCCCGTATAGCTTAGCCAGGCCTGTGAAAATAACCGGGAGCGGGATCGCATGCGCAGAAAAGCGATGTATGATTACGGTTGCAATCGCCCGGTGTGACCGAGTATCCCAGCGTGGAGGAGAACCAAGATGGGAATAAGTTGCCAACGCGGCCGGCTCCTATTGGCCGCCACCTGCCTCGTCATGGTATCCGGCACGGGAGGGGCTCTGCGGGCCCAACCCCCTGTGCTCAGTATCACCTTGACTGGACAATCGATGATTCGATCGGATATTCGCGCGCATGCGCCGTCCGCGGTGCCGATCATCACGTCGCTCGTCAAGGGCGACGTGGTGTTTACCAACTTTGAATCGACGGTCCTTGACGAAAGAAAAGGCCAGTCGCCGAAAGACGGCCGCTTTCTCTCCCCGCCGCAAGCGATCGAAGCCCTCAAAACGTTCGGTTTCAACCTGGTATCGCTGTCCAACAACCATTCGTTCGATCTCAAGCTCCCCGGCATTCAGAACACGCTCGAGCAGGTGAACCGCCTGAACTTGGCGCATGCCGGGATCGGGAACACGCTAGCGGAAGCGGTAACGCCGGGCTATTTGCGCACCCCCAAGGGTACGGTGGCCTTGGTGGCGATGGCTTCGGGCCTGGTTCCTGAGGGAGGGTCGGCCACGGCAACCCGGGCAGGAGTCAATGAGCTTCGCGTGGAAGCGAACAAGCCGAACGAGGAGGATGCGCAACGCATTCTTCAGAGTATCCGGGTTGCCCGCAGGCAAGCCGACCTGGTCATCGTCTATGAGCACAACCACGTATTCGACAAGCCGTTCCGGACGATTATGCTGGAAGAGCTGCCGGAGCGGCTCGCGCCGCCGGACTGGCTCAAGAAGTGGACGCACGCGGAGGTCGACCAAGGCGCGGATATCATCGTGATGCACGGCGCGCCTCTTTTGCACGGTGTCGAGATTTATCGCGGCCGGCCGATCTTTTTCGATCTCGGGAATTTTATCTTTCAGGCGCCGCCGGCCGACATTTTGCTGGACGAACCGATCAACTGGGAAAGCGTGGTCGCCTACGTCGAGTACCAGGGGAAGAATCTCAAATCCATCAAGTTCCGGCCGATCGCGCAGAACAAGATTGGCCAGGGTCAGGCCGACACTCAGGACGAGCACACCAATAACCTCTTCCTGCAAACACGTGGCTTGCCTACGCCGGCGACCGGCGAGCAAGCGCACTACATCCTGGCGCGGCTGGCCGATTTGTCGCGACCCTTCGGAACAGTGCTCGAGGTAAAGGGCGATATGGCGGAGATCAAGCTCAAAGGCGGGAATTAACTCAATCGTCGTTGAGCGCGTAACGACTCCGGTCATCCGACGACGCCTCGATGGAACGTTAGAGCCGTCATGCGGTTGTCATAGCGTTTGTTACCACTTGTAACGGTTGGCCTCAGGAAGATTCATGCGCCGGCGCATAGCGGGCGGCCCGCGTGGAGATCACACTCGTCGTCGGGCAGGCTTACCAAACCGAGGAGGTGAGTGCTCTGTCTGAACGAGAACTTTCCTCAGTTGGTGGCACAGGCGCCCAACGTGACGTAGGGGTTTACGCCTGCCAGCATTTCCGTCAGCCGCCAGGGGGCCACCGCGTGAATCAAAATATCTCGGTCGTCGGGAGGCGCGGCACGTCGAACAACTGCGCGTTGGAAGGAGGGGTTGCCGACACCGATCCCGATTTCAAAGTGTATATCCGGATCTCGTCGATCGATGCTCTCCAGGAATTTAAGGTGGTGAGCGGAATCTATCCCGCGGAGTTCGGACGCGAGGCGGCGCAGATCAACGTCTCGGCTAAGTCCGGGACTAATGACTTTCGAGTTCCTTCGCGACATCGATCTCGCCGCGAAGCCGTTTCGACTTCCTTGCTACCAGTCCTGCAAAAGCTCCCCTGCACGCAGACAGTCTGGCGTTTTACGCCGACGATACGGACACGATAACGCCCAAGCCGGCGCTCACCGTCGCCTCGCGATGGGAAATGACCCAGCTCTCGCTCGATACGATGCAGAGCATGACCAAATTCAGTATGCCTCTCCGCAGGGCGCCCAGGCTAGACCCATCCGCTCTCCGGTCTTCGTTCGCGCAGGCACCCACGGCTGAGGGCTTGAATCACGTTTATGAAAACGGCGCGGGCGTGGGTCAGCCCGGCCCGGTTCCGGTCGCCAGGGATGGCTGGCTGGGCGCGCTCATAGTCGCGACGGATTGGAACAATTTCGCGCCGCGCGTAGGCATCGCCTACAGCCCCAACTCCCGCCGACGATCGAGCGGGAGACTTGCCAATTCTCCTCTTCCCGGCGCCTGCGCGGTGAATGCTTGGCGACCGATTCCGACCCTGGCGGTTTCTCGAGAAACCGCTGAGCATTCCACCTCCAGCTGGAGTACAATCTCGGCGAGGTGTCGCCATGAAGGACTCAGGACCATCCAGTCGCCGTCAACTGTTGCGGATGAGTGCTGCTGTGGGCGGAGGGCTGCTAGCCAGGCCCGATCGGCCGCGTGCTGCCGAAGACATGCCGAGCGAGTTGGGCGCTCCGCTGGGACCCTATGGGGACCGGTCGCCGTTTGAGAAAGCGGTGCGGTGGAGGCGGGACACCAAGACACCGCAGACCGGCTCTAGCTTTACCCCCCTCGAAGATTCGGTCGGGACTCTGACGCCGTCCTCGCTGCATTACGAGCGGCATCACTCCGGGATCCCCACCATCGATCCGTCGCGGCATCGGCTCCTGATCCACGGGATGGTCGAACGTCCCCTTTCGCTGAGCATGGCGGATATTCGGCGCCTGCCCTCGGTATCGCGAATCTTCGTTCTCGAATGTGGCGGGAACAGCGGCTCCGAATGGGCCGCCAAGACCGCGCCCGATGTGCAGCGGAGCCACGGCCTGGCGAGTTGCAGCGAATGGAACGGCGTGCCGCTCTCTCTGGTGCTCACCGAGGCGCGCATCCGGTCCGGCGCCGCTTGGGTCATCGCCGAAGGAGCGGATGCCTGCCGGATGGAGCGCAGCATCCCGTTGCCGAAAGCGATGGACGACATCCTGCTCGCTTACGGACAAAACGGCGAAGCGCTCCGTCCCGCGCAAGGCTACCCGCTGCGCTTGATCATCCCAGGCTGGGAGGGAAACGCGAACGTCAAGTGGCTTCATAGCCTGAAGCTGGCCGATCAACCCTACATGGCCCGGGACGAAACTGCCAAGTACACGGACCTGATGCCCGACGGCAAGGCGCGGCTGTTTAGCTATCAGATGGAGGCGAAATCGGTCATCACATTTCCATCAGGCGGCCAGACATTGTCCTCGCCGGGCCTGTATGAGCTGACGGGCCTGGCGTGGTCCGGCCACGGCAGGATCGAGCGCGTCGAGATCACCACTGATGGAGGGCGAAACTGGGCGAAAGCGCTACTGCAGGAGCCGCGGCTTCCGATTGCGTTTACACGATTCCGGCTACCCTGGCGTTTCGACGGCCGCGAGGCCGTCATCGCCTCCCGCGCGACCGATGAAAGCGGATACGTGCAACCTACCCGCGACGCTCTGATCGCGGTGCGCGGGACTAATTCTGCGTATCACTACAACGGCATCAAGCTCTGGAAGGTGCATGCCGACGGGACGGTGACGAATGTGGAGGTCTAGGGATGGTAAAGCCTAGCGCGATGGTGTTGCTTGCCGCCGCGGCTTTGGCGGCGCAATCGGCCAAGTACGGGGTCGGACGACCGCCGACCGAGGACGAGATCCGGGGCTTGGGCCTCGCGATCGCACCCGACGGAACCGGCCTGCCGGAAGGCTCGGGAACGGCTGTGGCCGGACGCGAGGTCTTCGCCGCCTTGTGCTCCCGGTGCCACGGCGATAAGGGAGAGGGCGGCATCGGGCCACCGCTCGTCGGTGGCCAAGGGACCCTCGCTACGGCCAAACCGCTTAAGACGGTTGGCAGCTTTTGGCCGTACGCAACCACCGTGTGGGATTACGTGAATCGAGCCATGCCGTTCGATCAGCCCGGACTGCTGAAACCGCCACAGGTCTACGCGGTAGTCGCGTACATTCTCAATCTCAACGGCATCATCGGAAGTGACCAGGTGATCGACGCCAAAAGCCTTCCGAAGGTGAAGATGCCGAACCGTGACGGCTTCGTGCCGGATCCGCGCCCCGATGTTGGAAACAAGACGAGGGCCAAGCGATGACCCGTTTCCTTCCAGCTTTGTTCCTGGTTGCCGCCTGGTCGCTCGCTGCGCAGACCCGGCCTTTGGACATTTATTGGATTGACGTCGAGGGCGGTGCCGCCACGTTGATTGTCTCTCCCACGGGAGAATCTCTGCTTATCGACACCGGGTGGACGGTCGGTGACCGGGATGCGAAGCGTATCTACGCCGCGACCCAGGAGGCGGGCCTGAAGCGAATCGATCACCTGCTGATCAGCCATTTCCACGCCGATCACGTAGGCGGTCTTGCCGCGCTCTCCAAGATGATTCCGATCGGCCGGTTCTTCGATCACGGCGACGCCATAGAGCCACAGAATCAGCAGTGGCTCGACAGCTACAAAGCTGCCTCCGCCGGCAAGCGGACCATCGTGAAACCTGGGGACGCGATTCCCGTCAAGGGTGTCCGGACTCTGGTGGTTTCTTCCGATGAACGGGTCCTTGCGACCGCCATTAATGGCGGCGGGCCGAACCCGCTCTGCACGGACGCCGAGCAGAAGGCTCCGGTCGCCCCCGAGAACCAGCGCACGGTTGGCGTGCTGCTCACCTATGGCAAGTTCAAATTCCTCGACCTGATCGACCTCGATTGGGAAAAGGAAATGGAGTTGGCGTGTCCGGTAAACAAGCTCGGCCAGGTCACCCTCTATCAGAGCAGCCGCCACGGCTCACTCGATGGCGCCGGGGCGCCGGCATTTCTCGGGGCCATTCGGCCGCAGGTCGTCGTCGTGAACAACGGACCGCGGAAAGGCCTGGGGCAGGTTGACAACACCGTCAAATCGCTGACTCCATCTGGCAAGCGGACCGCTCCGTACGAAAAGAACTCGTATCAACGCTTGGCGAAGCAACCGGGAATCGAAGACATCTGGCAGCAACACCTGTCGCTGTTAGATCCGGACCCGAGCCACAACACCGGGGAAAACATGATCGCGAACCTCGAGGACACGGCGGAGTGCAAGGGGCACTGGATCAAAGCTTCCGTCCAGCAAAGCGGCAAGTTTTCCGTCACCAACAGCCGCAATGGGTTCAGTAAGACTTACCTCGCCCGTTGAAGTGATTACGCCGAGGTACCCGCCGGACATCGCGTGGGCGGTCGGATGTAGAATATACGGAGCCGGAAGGCATAACGGAAAATCCGATTAAGAGTGCTCTCGCAAGCAGCGCAGCTTCCGGGGAGGTGTGCGATGAACATTAGAGGTGCTTTCGGGTCTCGCCAGGTGGCGTGGTCCGTGGCCGTCTTTGCTAGTTGCTTTGCGCCGGCTCTGTCTCGAGCGCAGTCGGGTGCGTCTTCCGGCGACATCACTTTCACGAGGGATATCGCGCCGATCCTCGAGCACCGTTGCCAGCAATGTCACCACTCGAACGGCGTCGCTCCGATGGCGCTTGTCACCTACGAGGAGGTTAGACCCTGGGCTCGCGCGATCAAGCTGCGGACCAGTCTCGGTCCTCACGCCGGCGTCATGCCGCCGTGGTTCGTGGAAAAAGATATCGGCATCCAGAAGTTCAAGAACGATCCCTCTTTGACGGACGAGGAGATTGCCAAGATTGGCCTATGGGTGAACAACGGGGCGCCGCGCGGCAATCTGGCGGACCTGCCGCCTCCCCTCAATTTCGACGACTCCGATAAGTGGTCGATCGGCGAACCGGACCTGGTATTGAAATCCAAAGAGGTGGCGGTTCCTGCCACCGGACCGGACTGGTGGGGAGATGTGGGGCTCATTCCAACAGGCCTCACCGAAGATCGATATGTGTCTGCCGTCGAAGTCCGTGAAATCAATGACATCCCCAAAACCGGCCCGACCAAGACCGTGGGCGGGCGTTTCGTGTTCCACCACATGACCTATGTCAGCCTCGTGCCAGGCGAGCGCGATGCGAATAGCGCCGACGAAGGGGCAACGAGCTGGCCAATTCACGAGGTCGGGCGCAACGCGGATCTGTTTCCTCCCGAAGCCGGGCGGCTCCTGGCCGCCAATTCGGCCTTGTCGCTGACCGCCGGTCACATTCATTCCAACGGGCGCGAAACCAAGGCGCACCTGGAATTCGCCTTCAAGTTCTTCCCGACCGGCTACAAGCCGCTCTACCGCCGCTCGAGCCTGCGTCTCGGCAACGGCATCGACATCGACGTGAAGCCCAATCAGGCAAAGCAGGAGCTCCACGCCTACGCCACACTCGCCGAACACACCAAAATCATCGCCTTCGAACCCCACCTGCACGCGCCGGGCGTGCGCATGTGCCTGGAAGCGATCTGGGGGCATAACATCCAGACGCTGAACTGTGTCGGCTACGACCACAACTGGGTGAAGCAATACGTGTACGACGATGATTCGGCGCCACTGCTTCCCAAGGGCACCATCGTTCACCTGATTGGTTTCCTTGACACGACGGCGGCCAACAAGAACCCCGCCGATCCCAGAAACTGGGCTGGCGGCGGCCGCCGCTCGATCGCGAACATGTTCATTGATCTTGGGTACTCGGTCGCGCTTACCGAAGAACAGTTTCAGGCGGAAATGGCCCGGCGACGCGCGAAAATGCAGAGCCGGAACGACTACGACATCGGCTGCCCTCTGTGCTGGGCGCCTCCGGTGCCGCCGCCGCCGCTTAGTGCCGCCGTGCAAGGGAAGTGAGGATGGGAAGGATTTTTCCGTCGGTAGCGGGGCCGATCGCGTTCGCGTTGCTCTTGCAGCCTGCCACCGCCCAGACCCGCTTCACCTACTCGAAAGGGCAGAGCGTGTCGCCGGCCTATGAGGGATGGATGCCGAACCCGGATGGCTCCTTTACCCTGTACTTCGGCTACATGAACACGAACTGGCTGGAGGAGTTCGACATCCCCACCGGCCCGGAGAACAACATCGAACCGGGGGGGCCTGATCAGGGACAGCCGACGCACTTTTATCCGCGCCGGAACCCGTTTCTGTTCACGATTCGTGTGCCGAAGGACTTCAGCGGCACAGAGCTGATCTGGAGTCTGGCCACGCACGGCAAAACCGAGAAGGCCTACGCGTCGCTCAAGACCGACTACCAGATCGATAACCAGGTGATTTCGACCGAGATTGGCGGCGATTTCGGCAGCCTCCGCGACGAGCTTCGGTACAACCTCCCGCCGGAACTTGAGATCCAGGGAGAGGCGCGAAGAAGCGTCAAGGTGGGAGAAGCATTAACGCTGGTGGCCTTGGCCGGCGATCCCGACAACCTGCCTGCCCGGCGCGATGGCAAACCTCAGCCGCGTCACCCCGGGAAGCCGGGGAACGAGGGGGCCGACAAGCCGGCATCTCCACGTGCAGCTTCCGCAAGCGCGGCGGCGAATGTCCCCAACCTCGTTTACCGGCCTCCTTCGTCGATTGTCCCTTCCAGCGGACCCGGTTTGCGGTTGTCGTGGATCGTCTATAGGGGGAAGGCCGCGACGGTCACGTTCAGCCCCGAACAGATGAAAACCTGGACCGACACACGCGCGTGGGCCAATTCGCCCTGGTCGCCCCCGTTCACGATTCCCGAGCCGCCTGGCGACGGCAGATGGGTGACCGAGGTTCGGTTCCAGGAGCCAGGCACCTATGTGCTGCGTGCTGTCGCCAGCGACGGATCGTTGTTTACCTATCAGAATGTGACCGTTACGGTCACGCGCTAGACGCCTCCTCACCCGTGAATGTGCGTCAGCCGGTTGGAGTGCCAGATGTGGCAGAATCCGGAGACCTACCGCACCGACAATGAGACACTCCGTGACTCGGCGGCATACGTCGAACGGAGAGGTGAGTGCGTTTGACCCGGGGGGTGCCTAGCTTGCCAACGAGCGACGGCCGATCGTATCAAGAGTGAGCCAAAGCCGCATTATCGAGAGCCAATGGCAGGCTTAGGCGGAACCCTTGAAAAAGGAGCCGAACGGCCTCTTCAACGTCACTGGACCTTTCATGCCCCATTCGGCCGGCGGCCCCTGCCTGCCCTGGCAGAAATTGCCCCGGCGCTGGCGATCGAGTACGCCGCCTGAGGTTTGCTGAAACCGGTTCCTCTCCGGGCGCTACTTCACTCACTCCACCAGCGCATACGAACTGGAGAGAGGCTTCGGCCGCGGGTCGGTTTTGGGGCGGTCGCCTCCCCGTTGCGGTCCAGCGCGGTGCTGGCCCCGCCGATGGTTTTATGCTGTATGGATCGGAGCCGTCCCGAGATCATGCGTGCGGATTACATCGTGCGGGCGCGCTTCACAGGCGGCAGATCAAGAGTTCACGCTCGTAGATCATTTCCGGTGGCAGGTGATTATGCAAGTTGATGAAAAGCTCTTCGTGCCCTATCACCTCGCCGCACCAAGTGTTTCGATCGATGGCCTGCAGTTCCAAGTACTTCTCTTCCGGGAAGTCGAGACCCTTCCACTCGATGTCCTCATATCGGGGCATCCAGCCGATCGGAGTCTCTTTGCCCAGGGCTCGGCCGCGGGCGCGGTCAACAATCCATTTCAGGACCCGCATGTTTTCCGAGAAGCCCGGCCACAAGAACCTGCCTTGAGAATCCCTACGAAACCAGTTGACATGGAAAATCCGCGGCGTCTCGGTGAGCGAGCGCTGCATCTGGATCCAATGCCGAAAATAGTCCCCCATGTGGTAACCGCAGAAGGGCAGCATAGCCATGGGGTCGCGGCGAATCTTACCAATCGTGCCTACTGCGGCCGCCGTCATTTCCGAGCCCATTGTTGCGCCCATGTAGACACCGGCGCTCCAGTTGAATGCCTGATAGACCAGCGGCATGGTGGTTGCGCGGCGACCTCCGAAGATGATCGCGCTGATGGGAACTCCGTGTGGGTCTTCCCAGCCTGGATCGACCGACGGACATTGTGAGATGGGAGCGGTAAAGCGTGCATTGGGGTGTGCAGCCGTTGCACCAGTCTCCTTGGCGATTTGAGGCGTCCACCTCTTACCTTGCCAGTCAAGACACTCGGCCGGAGGCTCCTCAGTCATGCCTTCCCACCAGACGCCACGCTCCGCAGTGAGGGCGACATTGGTGAAGATTGTGTTCCTTGAAAGCGTCGCCATCGCGTTCGGGTTGGTCTTGATGGATGTGCCTGGCGCGACGCCGAAAAAACCAGCCTCCGGATTAATGGCGCGCAGGCGTCCATTCTGGTCCGGCTTGATCCACGCGATGTCATCGCCGACGGTCCAAATTCTCCAGCGGGCGAATGCTTCGGGCGGTATCAACATAGAGAAATTCGTTTTGCCACAGGCACTGGGAAAGGCACCGGCGACATAGGTCTTCTCCCCGGACGGGTCCTCGATCCCCAGAATAAGCATGTGCTCGGCCATCCAGCCTTCATCGCGCGCGATATTGGACGCGATGCGTAGCGCGAAACATTTCTTTCCGAGAAGTGCGTTACCGCCATAGCCTGAACCATAGGACCAGATCTCGCGGGTCTCCGGGAAGTGAACGATGTACTTTTCTCGGTTGCACGGCCAGGGTACGTCCTTCTGGCCGGGTGCAAGCGGGGCGCCAAGGCTGTGCATGCACGGGACGACACGCTTTTCGCCTTTGTCGATTTCCTGATAGACGGGCAGCCCGATGCGAGCCATAATGCGCATACTCACCACAACATAGGGCGAATCGGTGAGTTGCACACCGATTTGTGACATCGACGATCCGATCGGACCCATGCTGAATGGCAGCACGTACATAGTGCGGCCGCGCATCGCACCGCTGAAGATGGCCTTCAGCTTTTTGCGCATTTCGAAAGGATTCTCCCAATTGTTCGTGGGGCCGGCATTATCTTTCGACAGCGAGCAGATGAACGTACGGTCCTCGACCCGGGCCACGTCGCTTGCATCCGAGCGGGCGTAGTAGCACCCCGGCCAAAGCTCCTCGTTCAGTTTGATGAAAGTGCCGTTCTTCACCATTTGCGCGCACAGTTCGTCATGTTCCTCCTGGGAGCCATCCACCCAATGTATAGCCGCCGGACTCGTAAGCTCGGCCATTTTCTCGACCCACTTCAGAAGATGCTTGTTTTCGCTCAAAGGGAGGGCCGCCTTGTGGACCCCCGTCGCTACACTCGAATCCGTTTTCATAGAAGATCCCGTCCGTCCATGGAGTCGAACAAACGATTGTAGTATGGGTTCCACGGGGAAGGATAGTCTGGTGGGCACCAGGCGGAGCCCCCGTCCAGAAGCGGCCACCACGAATCAGCCCGCATCGAGCGACGAATTGATCGAATGATCCATCACAATAGCTAAGTGCCCGGTCTCGCCCGCAGCAATATCAGAACAGTGGCACTCGGGTCATGGCAGTCACAGGTACGGGTGTTAAGAGAGCGAGCCGTAGCGGCCGAATCAACAATCTAAAGGCCGGCGTCGATTTCCAGTCCGCATCTACTTAACTATTCACTGGGAAGCCCGATCGACCTGTTCACGCCAATCTTTTCCGCGAGCCGGATGTCCGCCTAGATCGCGCACATTTGGGAGCAGTAGCACAACAAACGCCTGATCCAGCCGGGCGCCCACTACACGGGAGCGCCGGTAGTGCAGGCTTAGGCGGACGTGGCAAGCCGTTCGCGGATTTACGACTCTGTGAGGACAAAGAAGAGCAGCATCGCAAAGATAGGGCGGATGAAACGAAAATGCCTACGAATTCAGTCGCGGAAATGCCCATTCGAACCCGGCGTGACTGCGTTGCCGAGGGGAACGGATCGGCCAAAAGCCTCACAGGCCCGGATCCAGCGCTTTTGATTGGATGTCGCCGGGATGCCGACTGCACCTGGGCACGAATGAACTCTTTAGAGAAGGACTTCGGAAGTGCACGAGTTTCGCGACCTTGTGCTTGAAGCAAACAGTTCTCCGTTGCCAGGCCCACTGGCAAAAACCGAACGATTGGCACGCGGTTTACTCCGAACGGAGGCGCTCAGCCATCGCGATCAGCCCGGGAGGCGTGATCGAGATCGAGCGGTGTCAGCCCACCGCGGCGCGGAGGTCGGCGTGTTTCTCCGCGGAGGGTAAAAGGGAAGGCGAAGCGGGCAGAGAGCCGGTGGCTTGAAACGTCCAGTGAGGTAGGAGTAATCTTTAAGATTCTATGCTAGACATCTCGTCGCACGATGTCCTTATAGTCGGCGGTGGCGGCGCTGGATTGCGAGCCGCCATCGCCGTTGCTGAAACGAATCCCAACCTTAACATCGCGGTTCTTTCCAAGGTTTATCCCATGCGGAGCCACACTGTCTCCGCGGAGGGAGGCGCTGCAGGAGTCATCGGCCCAGACGACACCCTGGACGAGCATGCGTACGACACCATTTCCGGGGGCGACTGGCTGCCCGATCAGGATGCGGTGGAGTTCTTCGTCAAAGAGGCGCCCGAGGAACTGCTGCGGATGGAGCATTGGGGCTGTCCGTGGAATCGTGAGCCGAACGGCCGTGTCGCGGTGCGTCCCTTCGGCGGGATGAAAAAGGAACGCACGTGGTTTGCCGCCGACAAGACCGGTTTCCACATGCTTCACACTCTTTTTCAGACGTCGCTCAAGTACAACGCCGTAACCCGATACGACGAGTTCTACGCGACCAAGCTTCTAGCGGATGATGGCCAGGTGCAGGGTGTCGTTGCAATCGAGCTGGCGAGTGGAAAGATCCAGGCGATCAGTGCCAAGGCTGTGATCCTGACTACCGGCGGCTGTGGGCGCGTCTTTCCGTTTACCACGAACGCGGCCATCAAAACGGGTGATGGCATGTCGTTGGCGTACCGGGCGGGCGCGCCCCTGAAGGACATGGAATTCGTCCAGTATCATCCGACCGGCCTGCCGTTCACGGGAATCCTGATTACCGAGGCCGCCCGCGCCGAGGGCGGCTACATGCTGAACAAGGACGGATACCGGTACCTGCAAGACTACAACCTGGGCAAGCCCCAGCCCCAGCCTGTGCTACGTAGCATGGAACTGGGGCCTCGCGATCGCCTGTCGCAGGCGTTCGTTAAAGAATTCGAAAAGGGCAGGACGCTCAAAGGACCTTACGGCGACGTGGTGCACCTCGATCTCCGCCATCTGGGCGAAAAGAAAATTACCACCAAGCTTCCCTTTGTTCGTGAGTTGTGCCTCAAATACGAAAACCTCGACCCCGTCAAGGAGCTGATCCCGGTGCGGCCGGTGGTCCACTACATGATGGGGGGCGTGCACACTGACACAAACGGCGCCACACCGCTAAAGGGCTTGTATGCCGCCGGCGAAGTGGCTTGCGTCAGCATTAATGGCGCCAACCGGCTGGGTTCGAACTCGCTAACGGAGTGCCTGGTGTTCGGAGCTCAGTGCGGGCGCGCTGCAGCCGACTTCGCATCGACTCAGAGAGCGCCCGGACGGCATCTGCTCGCACAAGCGGTGGATGAGGAGACTAGGTTACAGGACCAGTTCCTGCGCAAGGCCGGAGGGCGCGAGCGAATCTCTGAAATACGGGAAGAGATGCAGAGGACGATGGAACAGAGTGCGGGTATATACCGCTCCCGCGACTCGCTCGAGCAGGCGGCCGGTAAACTGAGCGAACTGCAGGAACGGTTTCGCGACATCGGTCTCGATGATCGAGGCCACGCGTTCAACACCGAACTGGTTGCCGCACTGGAACTCGGGTCGATGGTGGATGTAGCTGAGTCGATCATTCAGTGCGCTCTGCATCGCACGGAATCGCGGGGGGCGCACCAGCGCACCGACTTCCCAGCGCGGGACGATCAGAAGTTCCTGGCGCATTCGGTGGTCACGCGGACGGCAGAAGGGACCCCAGCTGTGAATTATTTGCCTGTAAAGATTACCCGGTGGCCGCCCGCCGAACGGGTATATGGAAAGTGATGGTAAATGGCTGAACAGATCGCTCTTGAAGTTACGCGCTTCTCACCGGAACGGGATAAGGTTCCCTCAATCCAGGCGTTCGATGTCCCACTGCGGAAGGAGTGGGTGGTTCTGGACGCGCTGAACTACGTCAAAGACAGAGTAGATGGGTCCTTGTCGTTTCGCTGGTCATGCCGCATGGGAGTCTGCGGCAGTTGCGGAATGATGGTGAACGGCGAGCCGAAACTGACCTGCGCCACGTTTCTAACCGACTATGCGCCAGGTCCGGTCCGCGTCGAGCCGCTCAAGAATTTCCCGGTGATGCGGGACCTCATCGTGGAAATCACGGATTTCTTAGGGAAACTCTCGAAAGTGAAGCCGTGGATCATCCGGGCGAAAAAGAAGCCCCTCTCGGAGGGTGAATACCTCCAGACCCCCGATGAGTTGGACACGTACAGGCAATTCAGCATGTGTATCAACTGCCTGCTTTGCTATGCGGCGTGCCCGGTTTATGGTCTCGATCCGCTTTTCGCAGGCCCCGCGGCGCTCGCACTGGCGCAGCGGTATAACATGGATTCACGGGATGAAGGAAAAAGCGAGCGGCTCGACATTCTTTCGCAGCACGATGGAATCTGGGGTTGCACTTTTGTAGGAGAGTGCACCGAGGTATGTCCGAAGCATGTGGATCCAGCCGGTGCAATTCAGCAATATAAGCTGACAGCCACACAGGAATGGATCAGATCTCTATTAATGCCGTGGGGAGGAAAGAGTTGACAACCTATACCGAATATCCGCCCAAGGGGTATCGCGTTCGTATTTCCACCTACTGGTGGCTGGGCCGCTGGGCTTATCTGAAGTTCATCCTACGCGAATTGAGCAGCGTCTTAGTGGCCTGGTTCGTAATTGAGACACTTCTGCAGGTCAATGCACTGATTGCCGGTCCTGGGGCGTACCAGGATTTCCAAGGATTCCTCCGCAACCCAGTCGTGATCGCGTTGAACATAATCAGTTTTTTCTTCATCCTGTTCCACGCCATCACATGGTTTAACCTCGCGCCCAAGGCGATGGCAATCCGGCTGGGTGGAAAGCGGGTCCCCGCGATATTAATTGCACTGCCCAATTATGCAGCGTGGCTGCTTGCGTCAGTGATAGTGGGATGGTTGGTTCTGCGAGGATAAATGACGAAAAGATCGAATGAACCGCTTCTCTGGCTGCTATTCAGTGTGGGCGGAGTCGTGGCTGCTCTGTTAATCCCGGTGCATCTGTTCCTGTTCGGTATAGCGTTTCCATTGGGCTGGTTGAATGCGCCTAGCTACGATGCGCTCCTGGCGTTGGCCCGAGGCCCAGCCGGGCGCGTGTATCTGCTGGTTTTTTGCATCCTGCCGCTCTTCCACTGGGCCCATCGATTTCGGTACACACTTTACGACGGATTACAGATTAAACACTTGAACGAGCTGGTCAACACGTTCTGTTACGGGGGAGCGATCGTAGGGGCGATTGTCGCCACCTACCTCGTTGTGCGCATACCATAGCAAGCTCAGGCTGGCAGAGTCCCCATCAACTGCGGCTTCGCGGGTGTACTAGCCGTAGTGCCCGAACGGGTGTTGGTTGGCGATTCCCCAGAGTCTGCCATATTCGCCGCAGCCTTACACCCTGCGCATCACTGGCCTAAAACACACGCGCTGAAACCCGCCTACACCGCCACCTCGCCTCAACATGCCCCGGCTGCTCAGCGGGACTCGAACACTAGGGCAAGATTCGTTCGAGATGCCTGGGGCTCATGGCTTCCAATTCAATCAAGTAGGCTTTGTTGAGGACGCGTGGCTTGCCTCGGAAGGACCGGTTAGCCTTTGAAAGCCATGCGTATTAGACTCAATAACATGCGAAGACGACTGCCGTGGGCTCTTTTTGCGATTCTCGCGAATGGCGTGTATGCGCAATGGCTGAACTACCCCACACCGGGAATCCCTCGGACACGTGACGGCAAAGCGAACCTCACCGCCCCGGCGCCCCGTGCGCCCAACGGCATCCCGGATCTGTCTGGCGTATGGCATGTACAGGCCACGCCCCTGGAAGAACAGAAGCGCCTGTTTGGCGCCGCCATTGAAACGACGGCTCTCCCCGGCATGGAGCCAGACACGATTTCGAAGTATGTCCTCAATATTCTCGCGGATTTCAAACCTGAGGATTCGCCGATGCGGCCCGAAGCGGCCGCCTTGCTCCGCCAACGCACGCAGCAGGACCGCCCTTCACTCAATTGTCTGCCTTGGGGTGTCCCGGCTTCGACTCTGTTCGCCCCAGTGCATAAGATCGTCCAGACTCCCGGATTGATTGTGATCATGCTCGAGGTCGATAGTGGCGCCACTCGCCAAATCTACACCGACGGTCGCAAGCTGCCTGTGGATCCGGAACCGCTATGGTACGGCTACTCGGTGGGGAAATGGGAGGGAGACACGCTGGTGGTCGAGACGGCGGGATTCAACGACAAATCCTGGCTGGACTCGATGGGCCACCCGCACAGCGAAGCCATGCGCGTCGTGGAGCGCTACCGGCGGCGCGATTTCGGGCATCTGGATGTGGAAATCACGATTGACGATCCCAAGATGTACATCAAGCCGTTCACGATCAAGGTCACACACCTGCTTCAGGCGGATATGGATATTTTGGAGTACTTCTGTGCTGAAAATGAGAAAGACCGGCTCCACACGGCGACCAAGTAAACCCACAGTTCGGCTTATTAGGGTAAGGCCGTTACTTGCTGGCCGGGCAAACAGGAAGTTATCAGCACCAGGAGCCCGCTCATGCGCCCGCGGGAGCGTGATAGGATGGCGCGTATGATGCGCCTCTGCGCGTTTCTTCTGTTGATCGCAGCCTCGTTCGCGGCGGACCCATCGAGCTTCGCTCTCTGGACTCGGTCCACGATCGGAGAGCACGAAGCCACGCTGATGAAGAACGTCTCTCCGGACCATTCCTCACTCGAAACGCCCGCCGATTACGGTGACCATCGCTTCCGCTTGCTTTATCGCGACGCCGACGGTCTCCCCGAAGAACACGACAAAATCGTCGATGTTGTGATCGTGCACAGCGGCGAAGGCGTGCGACGACCGGCGAATATCTGGGGCCGCGCTCACTGGTGGCGAGTCGCAACCTCTCGCTGTAGGCGATATCGTCCGCATTCCGGCGGGCATCCGGCACCGCTTTCTTGTGCCGGCCGGCAAGCACATTACTTACGTTCTGCTGAAATTCCCCGCGAAACGGCAGTGATCTGGCTCGCCGAGTTCGATCTGCCCATCCGTGTCTGCTCGCGCGCGCAAATCCATCCCTAGTCTTCGGATTCGGATACGTCATGCATCGCAGCGACGTCGCGGCGATGGACCGAAGTTGGCATTAGATCCTCGGTAAGCCGCCGGCCGCGGCGTAATCAGCAAAAGATTCATGACCACCACTGGCTGTCGCTCGTGTGGCTCCGTCCTAACGGTTCCGGATGGACTCTCGAGCCACATTGGACATTAGCTCTGGAGATCGAGGAAGATCAAGCGAAATTGCCAAGACATCCAAAATCTTCGGAGCGACGATTGGTGCGCAGGGCGGTTTCTTGACACGCACTAGGTGTCTCTCTCTCCGCCGGACCCCCGGATGGCCAACCGGACGCACTCCTGTACAACCGCATCTCAGGCTTCACCGTTAACCGGGCAAGTGACACCTTGATGAGGTAAGATCATCTGAAATTCATGACTTTGGCCGCCGATCTCGATCCGCCGCAAGTGCTCCGGTGTCTCAACGAAAGAGCGCAAGCACGTTCTGCAAGCTATCGGCGAGGCTCGCTAATGGACGGCTACCAATGGATTCTTGGCGCTGCGGCGTACGCGGAGCGCATCCGAAGCAGACTCTGCGAGTCATCGCCAAAGGCGGCTTCCCGGAGCAATAGGAGACCACATGCCCGCTAAACTCCCTTTACGAATCTCGTCGATCATCCTACTGTTGTTCGCTATCGGTCACACGGAGGGATTCCTGTCGTTCCGGCCAACGGAACCTCAGGCGGTCGACGTTCTGAATGCCATGCGAAACGTACCTTTCAATTTTGGCGGGAATACGGTCCACTGGATGGATCTCTACACCGGATTTGGTCTGGCGATATCCGTCTCGGGTGTCGTCTCAGCCGTCCTGGCATGGCGATTGAGTTCTGCCACCAGCGGTGAAGCCCCGCTGGCACGGACAGCGGCGTGGCTTCTGTGCGTGATCCAGGTGGCGAACATCGTTCTCGGTCTCCGTTACTTTGGGCCGGTTCAGGCTGGATTCTCGCTAGCGGCTGCGGCAGTTCTGGCGTGGGGCGCGCTGCGGCTGAGATGAAGGCGGTTGCTTATCGGGACCAGGCTCTTTAAACAGGCCGCGCTTCGACATTGCTAAAGGCCCCAGCGGTGCGTGCCGCGTTTGAACAGGTCACGCAGAACGTCGTCGGCGATGCCCCAGTGGCGTCGAAGCCGACGAGCGCGTTTGGTTCCGGTCGGTTCTGACCGGTCGGTTGCACTAGAAGGACCACCGAAGTGTGGGGGTAAGAATCGCCTCGGGCCTGTGTCCCAGCCCGGCGCGGCACAACTGAACGTGGCGGGCGCGGTCAACCTGTCCTGGGGTTTCAAGCTCAGTGTGATCTTGTCGATGATCGGCGCGAGTCCGGTTGAATCCGATCATCACGGGTATCGACCTCAATGGCGCCGGGAATGCCAGCTTTCCTCTGTTTGAACGCTTTCGACCTTCTTGCAATTGCTTCAACTGTGGTTGCGGGCAAATCGCAGATGGCGGCGGCCGCCGATTCGTTCAACCGTAGTGCCGGCAAAAAAGGCCCTCAACGTTATTTCAATGCCTTCCAGATCGCGAGCTGACCCGCCCCTGGCTCGGTCGGGCCACCTAGGTCGGCGGGCGTTTTGTCTTCCAATGCCGAAAACCTGCCGCGGCGGCGCAAAGACCAGAACCCCAGCGGACGTGTGGCATCTGTGTACGCAAGGACGCCGCCTTCCCCGCTCGTCGGGCATTATCGAACGCCCCACAGCCAGCCGAACACGCAAGCTCGATCCGTCAACCCCTCCTAGAACCGCTTGTTCGTCCAATCGCGAATGTAATCGAAAAGATTCTTGACGGTGTTGGAGTATTGGCCTTTCGTGCGCTCGCAGGCCGTGCAGGGTTCAAAGCCGTGTGGCGCGCCTTCGATGACGATGTAGTCCTTATCCCGGCTCGCCGACTTTTCGAAAATGATCTCGTCGTCACGGATGAATTGATACGCGCCCATAGCCGCGATCACGACTGGCACAGAAATCGATTCCACGGCGCAGACTGTCGAATTGTTACTGGAGCACGAATCAATCCCACTGCGGGAATTGGTCGACCGCGTCGCGTTCGCGCTCAGGAAAGATTTGATGGTGAAGCGTTTCGTCCCAGTGCCGAACGCACTATTGGTAACAGCCATCTCCGGCTGCGAGACTGCGACGCTATCGACGATTTGGGTCACGATGCTCCCGTCATTCCTAAGCAGTTTCTCGGGTCGCCCGGTGCTCATCATGTCAGCGATTGACGGATCCAGCGCCGCCAGCGCGGCCGAGCCGCCTGGGCCCGCCCCGGGATTGCCTCCGAACGGAATGATGAAGATGTCGTCGTCCGGATATGGATAGTCGCCGCTCTCCATGCGCCGCTGTGCGCGAAGCGCGGCATCGATCAGCGCGTTCATCTTCGCGGACTGCGCGGCGAAGTAACGGTCCTGGAATTCCACGGAATAATGCGAAGGGCCGTGCGGATCGTAGCCGTTGTTGGGATCAAATGGATCGAGTGCCGGATCGACGCGCCGCCTGCCACCTTCGATCGTGACTGATGGATTGAGGCTGCGTAGGGCTTGGACCGGATTTCCGGCGTGGGCGTCCGCGAAGACGATTCCGTCGGCTGGTTTGAGGTCGTTCAGAGTGCCGCCGCATTTCACCAGCTTCTTCGGCGCTTGGCAGTAGGCCGGCCCCTTCTCCGCCACTGCCTGATAGAAGCTCATGAGTGGTCCGCCGCCACTATGGCCGAAGAGAATCACCCTGGTTATGCCGGGTTGCGCGCGGGCAAAATCTACCGCTGCCTTCACATCGAGCGGTGTTTCCTCCCACCTGACCGATGCCTCATTGTTCTCGAACCTAGTGTTGAAGCAGAGTGTCAGAAAGCCACGCGCGGACAACTCGCGGCAACCGAGATGGTTTAAATAGTTGGCTGTGCGGTGTGCCAAGAGGAAGGCCACATGCGGCAACGGACCGCTGTCGGGCTTGTAGAGCGCGGCGCTCAACTGACCCAGCCGGATATATTCGGGATGGCTCTGCGCGAAACCAACGCCGCCGAAAGCAATCACGGCAGCGACCACCGCCATCCCCGGGTGGCTTGTGCATTTCATATCACCTCCTCGGGAAGCACTCACCCATCGCGATCTGTTCCGACCCCCGTTCTTGGTGCGAATCAAAAAAGCGCCAACGGATTGAGTGGCGATCCGGTTCCTTTCTCGATCCGCAGCGGCGCAGCCATGAATAAAAACTCGTAACGATTCAGCCGCCTGGACTGCTCGACCGCTCTTTCGAAATCGAGATTGTCGAAAATGCTCACGCCCATCGCGACGAGCGCGAGTCGATGAAGCGGATTTGTGACCGTCGGCGGAAGGCCCGTGGGCGAGACGTCGTTCGGCCCGTCGCATCCGATAAACGAAACACCGCGTTCTTTGATGAAGTACGCTACATCAGCGTGATAGCCGGCGAATCCAGTGGTGTTTGGCCAAGGGCCCAGCATGGCGCGCCGCTTCCAACGACCCGTATACAGAAGGATGACATCCCCTGCAGACACCTTCACGTGCTCCAACTTTTCTAGGGCCTCGAGGTCTTCGCGATGGATAGCCGTTCCCGGCTCCAGCCACCCTTGGGGAGCGGCCTTTCCTGGCAGGCGGGTCGCATCGAAGAGGACGGCTCGGGTGACAACACCATCCTTCAACGCGTTGATATTCCCTTTTGGGCAACCGCCCGCAGCCTTGATATCATCCATCGACCGGCCATTGTATCCCTTGCCGTCAACCATGATGTGACAGTCCACCGCATCCAGATGGCTGTGAACCACACCATGATATGTACCTGTGTATTGATACCGATCGGTGGTGCCTGTCGGGGCCACATTGCCGAGAACGCGCTCCAGAATGTTCGGCGCATCCTCGGCCTTTTCCTGAGCGACATCGTGCGCAAGCGAAATGGTCAGGCCTTCTTTGGGCAGAGCCATAGCCTGCTTCCGTTTGGCGGGTGTGATCAGATTGGCAGCGCCGAGTTCGTCGTCATCTCCCCATCGACCCCAGTTCGAGAGATCCTTCAAAGCGCGCTGGTAATCCGCCTCACTCGCGATCGTCGGGCGCGCACCGGCGGGGCCCTGGGCATAGGGGATGGAGACCCCAAAGCTCAACACCACGCCAGACAAAGCAATCACCCTGATTCTCATGTGTCCTCCACTAAATGGGCGCGTGCCGCGGAACACTCACGCCGTTCTGCAATTCTAACGGACTCGCACCTCGATTTCAGCCCCGCGGGGAGTCTGTGTCTTTCCCACTAGAGCACCCAACCGATCGCGGTGTGGCTTATAGAACCCGGGATAGCGCCGTGGGTCCGAGAGCAAGAGTGTGTCCGCGGGTTCAGCGCCCGCACCAGGCTGGTCGGCCTGTTCCACAGCTTGCGCCGCCAGGCGAGAGATACCCCCCCATGCCGGAAGCGAATGGTGATGGCTGCGGCGCGTGCGCTGACCGGGTAGATTCGTTTCAGATTCTAAAAGATCTAGCAGGTTGTGGTAATTCAACGTATCGCGCTCCAAACGTCACTTTCGGAGGTTGTGCCGGTGAACGGCCCAGCAGTATCCACGGGCTTGGTCGCATCCGCGGCCCGCTGATCCTTCTGGTTACTTATGAACCCGTTGCTATGCTGTTCAGGTAGAGTAGTTGCTCGAAAGGAGACCACCATGCAAAAGATATTGCTCGGAGTTTTAACCGCCTTGCTCGCGCTTTCGGCAGCAGACACGAAGCCCGCTTCGGCCACCTATATCACCAACTTGGATGTTCAATCCACCCTGAAGGGGATGCCTCCTAACAGCGTCACAGATAAGCAGGTGCGCGTTGTCGATGCAGGTAAACAAAATGTTGGCATTGGTGTGGTTCATCGGTCCGCCCAGGCGGCCCAGAACGCCGTTGAACACGATCAGGTGACCGAGGTGTATCACATCCTGGCTGGCTCGGGAACCATGGTCACGGCCGGCACACTTGTGAATCCGCAGCGGCGGCCATCCAATGATGCAGCCCTCCGTGAACTGACCGGTCCGAGCACAACCGGCGCCTCCCTTCAAAAGGGCGAAAGCCGCCACGTCGGACCCGGCGACATCGTCATTATTCCTGCTGGCGTCGGCCACTGGTTCAGCTCGGTGGATGGGTCGATCGATTACGTGGTAGTTCGCATCGACCCCGACAAGATCGTTCACCTCAAGTAAAGGCTCAGTCCTGGCTATGCAGCGTCGGACAGGTTCGTCATTTCACCAGCGGGTTTGGGCTATCTGCGAGCGGACTACCCCTGTGGTGTCACGCGAAGATAGTGATCTCAAACGTACGCCTCCGGTCGAACAAGTTTAACTACTTGCCTTTTGAGGAGGCTTGTGGGTGGCCGGATTGACGCCATCGGCCTGTCCGTGGTCATGCCCGAGGGCCCTCGACGAATCCCGGGTCGATTGAGTGTTGCACCGGCACCACCAGCAGTACGGAAGCTCTCGGGGAGCTACATCTCGAGTGCCTCCGCCTTTCGGATTCTGGCTGGCGTGTGTCTCTCGTCCCGGCGCAATGTTCGTCGCACGCGCTCTGCGACCGCGCGACGGTGTCGTTATTCTTGCGAACGCCGGACTGGGGTCTCGGCGCCGGTTCGGAAAAGGCCGAGAATTCGACAACGTCCGTCACTAAATGCCCGGCGACAATGCCGAAGACATTCACTGGAAAGCCACCAATTGTGGCCTTTGGCGCTCGTGTCGCGCGCGTACAGCGAGATTCTTGGGACGAGGCCCTCGGTCCGCCTGCGCCGGTGGCGGGCTGTGCCGTCGCTAGGTTCGCCGTGCCTCAAGATCGCTACCCGAAGGCCATTCTGATGCCCATGCGCGAGCTGATGACCTCGCCCAGTGAGAAGTCGCCATGGAGGAACAGACGAAGCTGGACCCGTTGAGCGACGCACGCTTCTAATTTTCTAACAATGGCGTCATTCTGGGCGCCCTGGCCGCAGACTATGCCCGCACGGGTCAGTGACGATTCTGCTCGGCTGGCTGATGCCTCCCGGTTCGGTGGAAATCCTGGCGACTCTACTCCTGGTGATCATGGAGTTGGCCGGCTTGAGGTCAGGAAGTGATGCCCGGGAGTGTGCGCGGCGCCGAGCTTCATCGCCAGATCTGAGCCCCGCCCGTACGGCTGCATGTCCGGCGGCCTTAGGAGCACTCCGCCACGTTTGACAAGTTTTGCATCACGCCAGTTGCAACGACCCCAAGTTCCAGGCTTGTCCGTCCGTTGATCTTTGACCGGATTCCGGGCCCGGTGAGTTTCATCAGGGAACCGTCGCGAAAAGGCACCGGGAACTACGAAGGACAGATTCCGCTCAACGACGAAGGTGACCTTCCATGGCAGGCGTATATGGGCTGCGGCGAATTACCAGTGACGGTCCGATTTCGACGTTCCACGATCTCGTGGTTATGGCGAAGTAACGGGTCTCGATTGCAGACGTAGACGCTAGCCCTGCTCGTCCTCCCAAGGCTTTCCGGGGCGCCCTGTGACCTGTTCCAGGCTAGCCGGCTTAGGCCGCCAGGGTTGCCCGAAGTGTTTGTCGATTTCATCGCGATAGCTCATCTGGGGGCCGGGGTAGCCGATCAATTGCCAACCGATCAGGCCGGCGTTGCCGCCGTGCATAGGGTCGCTGAACATGCCTTCGATGGTGTGCGTGCGCAATAGTTGGAAGAAACGCGATTTCTCAATCGAGCGAAGCTTGGCGTCCTGATCGCCCGGCGACAAACTGGCGAAATCGCCAAGAGTCTTGATGCCTGCGCGGTAGATCTCGCGAGGACTTTCTTTGCCCTGGTAACCGTGCTCAGGATAGGACTCGACGAAAGGTCCCTTGGTGTAGCGATACTTGTCACGGCCGTAGGGGCCGGCGAGTTGGCGGTCAATAAAAATGACGACGTTGGCCTCGGTCGCTCCGGGACCGCTCGCGTCACTTGGGAAAATACGGGTGCACGCGGCGACGACAACACGGGCTTCCTCGCTGGTGAAGAAGCGCAACGGCACCCTCACAGTACCGGTCTGAGCCTGCAGGCGCACCGGTTCGCCGACCAAAGTGTACAGCAAGGTGCCGCCTACGGCGGCTGCGGGCACAGTCAGAAATTCTCGGCGTTTCATATCAACTTCTCCGGATGCTTGGAGTATCGGTCAATCATCGCCTCCGACGCCCAATAGGTCAGCGCCAGCACGGTCAAAGTCGGATTAGGTGCGGCATTCTGCGGAAATGCGGATGCACCGATCACGAAGAGGTTCGGCATGTTCCAATGCTGGAGATACCGATTGACAACACTCGTCTCGGGCGATGTTCCCATGATGGCCCCACCCTGGATATGGGTGGACTGGTAGTTAATCACGTTATATCGGGCACGCGGAGGCACGTTCTCGTCGAATCGCGCACCCATCTCACGCGCGATCTTGTGTTGGATCTGTACGGCGAACTCGCGCTGCTTGAACTCGTGATCGGTCCAGTTCAGGGTAAACCGCAGCAGCGGATCGCCGAACTTATCAGTGTAAGCGGGATCCAGGTCCATATAATTCTGGCGATAAGCCAGATGCTCGCCCGACATGCCAATGCCAGCGGAATGATCCTTCCATTCCAGCGCGGCCTTCTTCCACTCCGAGCCCCAGTTGGATTTGCTCGCGCCCGGCGGCATGATGCCGAACGACCCGATAGGGCCGTCGCCATTGCTGCTGAGGGCGATCATGCCCACCCGCAAAGGCCCGTCCTCGTCGCCGGTGAGTCCGACATCGCCGTCGAAATCCGAGATGCGCGAGCCGAGCTCGCCCGCTCCCATAAAGGCGTTGAGTGGCTTGTCGAAGAAGACACGCGTGTTCACCCCTACCTGGTGCGTAAGGTTGCGGCCCAGCGTGCCGCTGCGCGCGACCGGATCGTAGGGCGTGCCGATTTTCGAGAGTGCCAGCAGGCGAGTGTTATTCAAGGTGAATGACGCCAGCACCACGGTGGCGGCGGGCTGGAAGAATTCCACGCCGCTCGCGTCGGTGAACTGAATACCGGTGGCGCTGCCGTCCTTGTGCACGATGCGCCGGACCCAACTCCCCGTGCGCAACTGGAAATTCTTGCGCGTGGCGAGCACCGGGATCAGCGTGTTGGTAGGCTGCGCTTTGGCGCCGATCATGCAACCGTAGCGCTGGCAATGGCCGCAATAGGCGCATCCGGCCCGCGTGATGCCGTCCGGATTCTTGTACGATTCGCTCAAGTTGGCGGCGGGCGTAGGATAGGGATGGTAGCCCAGCCTGCGCGCCGCAGCTTCAAACATGCTGCTCGCATAGGAGTGCTTCAACGGAGGCGTGGGGTACTCCTGCTGGCGCGTTCCTTCGAAGACGTTGCCACCATCGATCTTCTTGCCGCGCAGGTTGCCGGCTTTGCCGCTGATGCCCATCAACTGCTCGGCCTTCCAGTAGAGCCGTTCGAGGTCGTCGTAAGTGATGCCCCAATCCTGAATGGCGAGGTCATCAGGCAGCTTGGCCGCCCCGTGTTTCTGTATGAGGTGGGTGCGCAGCGTGAACACATCCGGCAGGAAGCGGAAG
>JAGWQP010000315.1 GCA_028876805.1 Acidobacteriota bacterium
CAGCATCGACCAAATGGGCTCCGTGTTCTCTATTCACAGTTAACGTGACAATGCCCCTGCTGCCGCTGAATGCGTAGATACGGGTATTCATCAGTTGTCGCTCCAACTTCGAACTCACCGGTACCAAGTTCCGAAAGCTCCCGGCCTCCAAGCTCCGAGAGCTCCCGGCCATAGAAGGGTAGCTCGAGCGGCGAGCGACGAAGGTTGTGAACGGACTTATCCGGTCACACCACCCGGATAAGCTTCTTGTTGACGAACTCACCGATGCCGAGATCGGACAGCTCGCGGCCGTAGCCCGAGTTCTTGACGCCGCCGAAAGGCAGGTCGGGTGCGGTCCAGCACGCCTGGTTGACGAACACCATGCCGGTATCGATCTGCCGGGCCATCCGCTTACCGCGTTCGACGTCGTTGGTGATAATCGATCCGCCCAGCCCATAGGGCGAGTCGTTGGCGAGCTTGATCGCCTCATCGTCGTTCTTCACGCGGAAGATCATCGCCACGGGAGCAAAGAACTCCTGATGAAACACAGGGTTCTCCGGCCTGACGTTAGAGAGAATCGTCGGTTCGAGAAAATAGCCCTGCCGGTCGACACGCTTGCCGCCCAGCAGAACCGTGGCGCCGCCCTTCAGCGCGCTGTCGATCTGGCTTTCCACTTTCGTGAGCGCCCCTTCGGTACATAGGGGTGCCAGCGTCGTCTTGGGATCGGCGGGGTCGCCCGGGATGAACTTTGCCAGCGCGGCTTTGAAGCGGTTCACGAACTCATCAGCGATCGGCTCCTCCAGGATGAACCGCTTGGCGGCACAGCAGGCCTGGCCGGCATTGTTCATACGGCCGACCACCCCCCACTTGACCGCCTTGTCCATGTCGGCGTCGTCGAGAACGATGTAGGCGTCGGTTCCACCTAGCTCCATTGTGCTCTTCTTCAGGGCCTTGCCTGCCTCGGCCGCCACGGCAGAACCAGCGTGCTCGCTGCCAGTCAGCGCAACGCCTCTGATCCGAGGATCGGCGATCACTACGGCCGCCTGCTCATTGGACAGGAAGACGTTGGTGTAGGTCCCCTTCGGCGCCCCGCCGTCGATGAACAGCTTCTCGAACGCCAGCGCGCACTGCGGAACGTTGGGCGCGTGCTTCGCAATCAAGGTGTTGCCGATCATAAGGTTCGGGCCGGCGACGCGGGCGAGCTGATAGTACGGGAAGTTCCAAGGTTCGATACAGAAAAGCACGCCCAGCGGCGCGTTTTCGACGATGGCCTCGCCGCCCGACACCTTCAGCTTTTCGGGAGCCAGAAAGGCGTCTGCATTGTCCGCGTAGTACTCCAGAATGTCGGCGCTCAGGTCGACCTCGCCACGAGACTCGGTGATCAGCTTGCCCATCTCGAGCGTGATGCACTGCGCGAGTTCCTCGCGCCTTTCGCGGACGAGCTTGCCGACGTTCTTCAGGACTTTCTTGCGGTCGGTTGGTGAGCGCTTGCTCCAGTCGTTGCTGAACGTGTCCTGAGCCTGGTCGATGATGGACTGGAGCTGCTCGTCCGTCTGTTCTGGGAACGTCTTGACGAGTCTTTCGGTGAACGGGTTGACTGTCTGATAACGCATCGAAGTCTTCCTCTCTTTGCTGAAGGGTATCCTCGTGATCCCTTTGCACCGCGCGGTCGTCCAGGCCGGGGCCCTGCCTGGGTCGTGCAGATGCGGTGCATAGCGGTCACCTGCAACCGCAACCGGCATCAGGCGCTCCTCATGGGCGATGGCGTTGGCCGGCTGCGGCTTCTGCCGGGATAGAGCCGATCGTGCGCTTCGGTGAACGTAGTCGCCGCCGCTACGCAAGCGCCCAGAGCCTCGCCTTGAAAGCATCTGACAACTGCTCGGAGGTGGTCCTCTACCCGGCGGCAACCGGCCGCCACACCTCACTCGAAGGTTCAGAGGTCTGGTACACCCTCTGAAAGTCGCGCCCAGACATCGGGGCGATCATGCTGCGCTCGAGCCTTACCTCGATGTAGCTGGGATGAGTCTCGTCTCGGGCTCGTTGAAGCGCCGCTTGCAGCTCGCCGTTGGTTCGTACCACCGGCGTGAACCAGTCAGAGCATCCCATCGCGGCCGGTATTTTCGAGTATTGCCACGCCGGCAGTTTGTCGTAGCCCCGCACGCGGTCCACATCGTCGTTGCCCAAAATGTATTCCTCCACGCCGTAGATGTCGTTCGCGAGGATGAGCATGATCGGGGCCACGGTATGACGGGCTACGGTCCCGACCTCGTTGGCGCTGATCTGATGTGAGCCATCTCCCTCGACCAGGATAACTTTGCGGTCCGGAGCAGCAACGGCCGCGCCGAACGCTGCTGGCGTGCCCCATCCGATCGAGGCCCACAGGTACTGGCCGAAGTACTGGACGCCCTCGGGCAACAGGAGGCGTGGCAGCATGAACATCGCGTTGCCACAGCCAGAGACCAGGATGTCCCCGGAGGCCAAGAACGCTTGCAGCACGCCGCAGAGTGACTGGTAGCTGATCGGATCCTCGGCAGCGACTTTCTTGTCGTACCCTGGGGGGCGCTTGAAGTCGTGCTTCGCGAACCGGGGCGATTCTCGGGTTAGGCGAGCCAGCACGTCTTTCATAGCCACTGGGCTGAACGTCTTCGGCCCGGGACCGCCGAGGTCGATCTCGGCGCCGAGGGCAACGTGACTTGGCCCAATGGTCACAATCTTGGCGGCGTTCAGACGCGCGCTAAGACCTGTGTCGGTGTCGTGGAGGATGACTCCGCCGAGGTCGAGGACGAGATCGGCTTCTTCGACCAAGCGCCGGGCGTCACCCGTCGATCTCTCCCCGGCATACTGTCCGGCGTAAAGAGGGTGTGACTCCGGGAGGACGCCCTTGTCCATGCTCGTAGCCGCGAACGGGATGCCGCTCGCCTTCACCAGCGCCGCGGCCTCGCGAGTGGCTCCATAGCGCGCGAGGGTGAAGGCCGTGAGAATGACCGGCCGTCTCGCCGCCGCGAGCGCCGCGAGGATCGCGTTCATGGCACCCTCAAGCTCAACTTGGTCGCTGTGCGCACTCGTCACGTCGGCGAGCGGTAAGCCCTTGACGGGTTTGCCGATCACCGGCATGCGCCCATAGTCGTAAGGGATGGTGATGTAGGCCGGTCGCCGCTCGCGCAGCGCGACGTCAATCACACGTTCCAACTCTTGCACGGCGTTTTCGGGAGTAAGCGCTGCGCTGACGCA
>JAGWQP010000316.1 GCA_028876805.1 Acidobacteriota bacterium
ACTGGAGCGGTTCACAGCGAGAGCGGTCCAGCCGAAACAGGTGCCGGCGCTCGAGATGGCCTGGGCCGATCCGAACCCGCCGGCGGCGGTACCGGTCGTGGCCATCAGAGTACACGGTGGGGAGGCGTTGGCGCCGAGCTGCTCCCAAATGAGGGTCGCGCGGCTGTTTCCGTCGAAATCGATCGAGGGCAGACCAACGCTATAAACGTTGCCATAGACATTGGTGGAGATGGTGACGGTCGAGCCCCATCGCCCGCCCGAGTAGAAAGCGGCCTGAGCTTCATTCGGATTGTAGGTGTTGGTAGTGCGAAATGCCCAGACCGCCAGCACGTCGCCGTTCGGCGCGACCGCGATGGTCCCAGTCTGGCCGGATGGGGCCAGCGTGACCGGCGCGCCCCAGACGTTGTTCGTTTCGACTGCAGCCCGAATCGGGCCGGAGGTGTCTCGGAAGATCACTGCGGAACTTCCGTTTCCATTCGTTGAAACGGCGGTTGCCGCGCCGTTACCGATGAATTGCGGCGGGGTCCAGGTCTGCGCTGTGCCAGGAACCGAGGCGCCCATGAAAAAGCACGAAATCAACTGGATCGACAAAGAACGTCCGCTTACGTTGCGCATTCAACTCTCCTTTGGGTTCGTGATCCGCCGTGTGAGCACACCCTCGGCGGGGCATCCAGACCTCATCTTTTTTTTCGGATCTGGAAGAAAGAGTCTTTGCTATCGCGTAAAGACTCCGGCTCCCGCTCGCCCTTGCTCGCAATTTGTCAATCCTGTGAAGGTGCCTGGCGCTTATTCCACGGCAAAGGCAAGCAGGACGTTGCCCGGCGTGCCGCGCTCGCCGAAGATGTAGCCGGAGCCCGCGAAGAGCATGCCGCCGGCGATCGTTGGGCCGGCCGAACCCATCGAACCACCCTTGGCGACGATGCCATTCGCAGTTTGGAACTCGTCGACCATACTAAACTGCCAGAGCAGTTCGCCGTTGGTCGTTCGAAAGCCTCTGAGGATTCCATCATACCCACCGCCGAAGACCGCGCCCGGAATGACGCTCAAGGCCGCGCCGATTCCGAGTCTGGGCCCGGCGGCCTTCACAGGGGCGACCCACTTTCGTTCGCCGGTGGCCAGGTCGATGGCCGCCACACCCAAGCTGCTCACGCCAAAATAGGCGTAGTGGTCATCGGCAGCTCCGCCAAACGTAATTTCTCCGAGGGCGAGTTTTTCCGGAAGCTGCACTTTCCAGATGACGGCGCCGCTACGGTCTGGATCGTGTCCCCAGACCATACCGCTCTTTTGGCCGGCTACCAGAACACGGCGGCCGTCGGGCAAGGTGCGCAGAATGGGCGAAGCGCCGAAGTCATAGTCAGGCCCCATCGGCTTGGGACAATTTTCCGTTACGCCCCACGACTGAGCGTTACAGGCCAGCCAAGCATCGTGCGGAGTATCCTGTACCGCCCACAGCACCTTGCCGCTTTCCAAGTCGAACGCCATGATGGAGTCGGTGCCATCCGCTCCGGGCTCGGTATAGGCATTGCCCGTGCCCACGTACAACGCGCGAAGCTTGCCGTCGATCGTCGGAGAATTCCAGACGGCGCCGCCTGACGGCCCCCAGAGTGGCGTGCCGACTGAATTTTTCCCTCGGGGCTTGGGCGCTTCCGGGATGGTGTAGGTCTTCCAGACTGGGCGGCCCGTGTCGCGATCGAGGGCCACGATGCTGCCGCGGAACGAGCAGCACGGATAATTGACCGCGATGCCGGCGGCCTCTTCACGCGAAGAAACGGGCACGTAAAGGCGGCCCTCGAACAAAGACGGCGCGCCGGTGATACCGGCTACCGGGTGTTCATCGACCCGGGTTTCCCACAGCAGGCGGCCGCTGGCCGCATCCACCGCGTAGACGTTGGCGCGGACATCACCGAAGTAAGCGGCGTAGTGGGCCGAACCCTGCCCTTTGATTTCACCGATGCTGATCGCAGTCCGCACGCCCGAGCGCGCCGGGAATGACCAATAGGCGCAGCCGGTCGAGGCGTCCAGCGAGTAGACGAATCCGTTGTTGAGCCCCACGAAGACCCGCCCGGCCGCTAGCGTCGGCTGACCATAGACGGCAGTGGCGCCCGGAAACCCAAAGGCCCACTTCAGCTTCAACCGGGACACGCGGTCAGCCGGCAGTGCGGCGGCCTGGGCGGTTTGAAAGCGGCCGTTGGTTGAATCCGCGCCCCAACCGTTCCAGGCAGGAGCCTCGGTAAGGCTCGCTATCGGCGGATTCGTCCGGCACGCATTCGGCATTTTGGCAGCGTCGCCCGTGCCGGGGACCATATAGTTGCGGCCACTGAGGAATTCGGCGATCGCGCGCTGGTCGGCTCGGGAAAGCTCGCGTGCCTCGGCGTGAGCCGTACCGTCGGCCAGCTTTTGGACAATGGCTTCCGGCGCGAGGCGGCGGAGAGTTCCTGCCTCAGGCCCTTCGCCACCCGGGCTGTTGCCATGGCACATGACGCAGTTTTGCTCGAAGAGGCGGCCCGACTTGGGAAGTTGGGCGCTCAGGATATTCACTGCGACGAGGCTCAGGGCCAAAAGGAGCCGAATGCGCTTCCTCATCCGATCGCTCCCAGCCTCTCGCGAACCGTCGCCGCGTCGAGCTCGTTCTCCCAACGGGCCACAGCCACCGTCGCCACGGCATTGCCGAACACGTTGATGGCGGCGCGAAACATGCTCATGAACCGGTCAATTCCGAGAATCAAGGCCATGCCGGCGACCGGCACGCTCGGCACCACCATTAAGGTGCTCACCAAGGCGATGAAGGAAGCGCCCTGCACACCGCTTGCGCCCTTGGAAGTCAACACCGCGACCGCGAGGAGCGTGATCTGTTGCATGAGCGTCAGTGGTGTATTGGTGGCCTGGGCAACGAACAGCGCGGCCATGGTCATGTAGAGGCTGGTGCCGTCTGTGTTGAACGTATAGCCGGTGGGCACCACCAGACCGACCAGCGCTTTCGAGCAGCCGAGCCGCTCAAGCTTTTCCATCAGCGCCGGGAGCACCGGCTCCGATGAACTGATCGCGAGCACCAGCAGGATCTCTTCTTTGAAATAGCGCAAAAACGAGAAGATGCCGAAGCCCGCCAGGCGCGCAATCGGCCCCAGAATCAGGATCACAAACAAAATGCAGGTGATCCAGAAAAGGATGATGAGCTTGACGAGCGGGCCGAGCGCGGCCGGCCCATACTGACCGACCGTGAAAGCCATGGCGCCAAACGCTCCGATCGGAGCCAGGCGCATCAGGATATCGATGATGCGGAATATGGCTCGGGTCAGGGCCTCAAACATATCGACCAGAGGTTTCACCCGCGCGCCGGCCATGGAAAGCGCGAATCCAAACAGAAGGGCCACCAGCAAGACTTGCAGGATTGCGCCTTTGGCAAAGGCGTCGACCACGGTGGTGGGGATGATTTGCATCAGAAAGTCGGTCACGCTCTGCGCTTTGGCCTGGTTGGTATACTGTGCGACGGCTTTGGCGTCGAGTGAAGCAGGATTGACGTGAAATCCACTCCCGGGTTGCATGAGATTCCCGACCACCAGCCCGATCACCAGCGCCAAGGTAGAAACGGCTTCAAAATAAAGGAGCGCTTTGCCGCCGACTCGCCCGACCTTCTTGAGGTCTTGCATGCCGGCGATTCCGGTCACCACCGTGCACAGTACGACCAGGGCTATGACCATGGTGATGAGCCTGATAAAGGCATCGCCCAGCGGCTTCATGGCCACGGCTTTCTGCGGGCTGAAGTAGCCCAGCACGATCGCCACCGCGATGGCGAACAACACCTGGGCCGTCGGGCTCTTGTAGAGCGCCTTTTTGGGACGAACGACAGTCGTGGTCGTAGTGCTCATGTTCTTGAAATAGTACACCATTGAGGCCGGGAGCGGTACCTCGGTCGGCCCCTGGTATATACTGGCCATGAGTCGAGACCAATGAAACGGACCTTCGGGAAAATACTTGTGGGGACTGCGGTCGTTTGCCTGCTGAGCGTGGCTCAGTTGCGAGGCCAGCAGCCAAAGCCACTGATGTCCGACGAGGCATTCAAGAATGTTCAAGCGCTGAAGGGGATTCCGGTAAACCAGTTCCTTGCGACTATGGGTTTCATTTCTGCGTCCTTGGGAGAGACGTGCACGGATTGCCATGTCGGGGAGAGTGGCGGAAGCTGGGCGCGATACGCCGACGATACCCCAAGGAAGCGGACGGCTCGCCGGATGATCGCGATGGTGGCGGAGATCAACCGGATGTACTTCGGAGGGTTGCGCGAGGTGACGTGCTATTCGTGTCACCGCGGCGGCGAGCGGCCGAGGGTGACGCCGAGCCTGGCCGATTTGTACGGCCCGCCGCACCCGGATGAGCCTGATCGAATTCTAAAGGAGGGCCCAACGAAACCCTCGGCCGACGAGATACTGAACCGGTTCATCGAGGCGCTGGGCGGCCGGGAGCGGTTGGGTACCGTCACCAGTCTCGCCGCCAAGGGCGCCTACAAGGGCTTTTCCGATCTCGACACGAGCGCACTGGAGCTTTTCGCCAGGGCCCCGGCCGAGCGTACGACGATTGTGCATACCCCGAACGGAGATGTCACCACCGTTTACAACGGCCAAGCCGGGTGGACTGCGGCGCCCGCCACCGACAGCCCCGTGCCTGTGCTGGCCATGACCGCAGGCGATCTGGACGGGGCGAGGCTCGATGCCGAGCTTTTGTTTCCGGCTGGGATCAAACAAGCACTGAAGCAGTGGCGTGTCGGTTACCCCACGACTCTCGACGACCGCGACGTCCAGGTCGTGCAGGGAACCAGCGACGGCAAGTACCCGGTCAACCTGTACTTCGACAGCAAATCCGGCCTCTTGGTGCGGGTGGTCCGCTATACCGATTCGCCGATCGGCCTGAGTCCCACCGAGATCGACTACACCGATTATCGCGACGTCTCCGGGATCAAAATTCCCTTTCGGTGGACCGTGACCTGGCTCGACGGCCGTGCCACCACCGAATTGACGAGCGTCGCGCTGAACCGGCCGATTGACACGGCTAAGTTTCGACCGCCGCCAGATCCGCCGAATTCCGAGAAAAAGTAGCCGGTCCGGAATGAAGTTCGCTGCCCTCGCCCAATACACCCGGGATCGCTCGACCATCGCCAAAGCGCGCCCCGCCCACCGCCAATACCTCAGCGGGTTGCTAGACCAGGGAAAGCTCGTGATCTCGGGCCCGTTCGCCGCTGACGCGGGCGCGCTGCTGATTTACGAAGCCGATAGCCGGGAGGAGGTCGAAGCCATGGTCCGCGGGGACCCGTTCGCCACCGAAGGCGTATTCGTGTCCTGGGAAATCCGGCCCTGGAATGTGGTGTTCCTGAACCGAAACTTGCTCTGCCGAGACAGCGGGAAGTAAAGACGGCGGTCCGTTTAATCTCTTACCGGCTTGCCGGGCGTCACTTCACGTTGTTCGCGATCCAGCCGTCGATGAACTTGATGACCTCCTGGCTGTTCCGGTCGAGAAACATTTCATGCATGTTGCCGTGGATGCCGACATCTTCCAGCCGAACGAAGTCATCCTTCGCGCCGGCCTGGTTCAGCCATTTCGGAATACAGGCGTCGAATACGCGGTGATAGGTGCCTTCGGCGGAGATCGAAAGGATGTGCATCGCCTGGTAGCTCACGAGCTTGTGAACCGGCTCGTCCTGAAGATAGCAGCCCACTTCGTCGCCAGGCCGCTCCGAGGGCACCAGGTGCACCTTGATATCCGCCGCGCTCCGAAACGGCGGGTCGTATTTCATGGGCATCCCCGTGAGTCCCCAGGAATCGGGATTGACCCGCGTGTAGGCCACTTTGGCCGTGTCCACGGTGCCAATTTGCGGGCCGCCGGGTTCGATGGCCACCATCGCCGCGATTTGCCTGGGACGTTCGTCGGCGACATTGAAACCAATCCCGCCGCCTTGCGAATGGGTGATCAGGATGACCGGCGTCGCGATCTGATCGAGTAGGCGAATCCCGGCGGGAACCGCCAACTCGGCCTGGTTGTTGACGAATTGCACCTGGCCTTTGACGAAATTGTCGAAAATGGGGTCACCCATCATCCCTTTCTTCGGTGAGTCGCTCGGCCACTGGGTGTACTTCGCCATGCGCGGGAAGTTGCCGCCCGAGGTCGCTGGAGCGGTCCAGATCTGTTCGAGGTCGAGGGCCGTGCGAATTCCGAGCCTGCCGTCCACTCCGGGAACGTAGGGCGACCGGCCGCGCGCCGGGTAGTCCACCATGTACACCGTATAGCCCTCGTCGACCAGATAGTAAGCCCACCCCGGCCGCCCGTCGGGCGTCTGGCGCCAGACGGCACCGGTTTGTCCGTTGCCATGGAAGAAGACCACCGGATAGGGATGCCGCACGCGCTTCGGTACCCAGACCTCGGTGTACATCGCCTCGCCCATGATTTGATTGCCGGCGTCGCCAACGTATTTGCCGCCCGCGTAAAAAAAGCCCTGCCGCGCGATGTTGTCGGTGGAAAAGGTCGGGATGGAGGAGGGCGGGGAGGCCAACGCCGGCCTCTCGTTTTGCGGGACGTTCTTTTCGATCCAACCTTGAATGAACCGCGCGATGTCGTCGCTGTTGTTCTCGAGCATCATTTCATGCCCGTTGCCGTGAATGCCGACGTCTTCAAGCCGAACAAACTGCGTCTTGACGCCCGCCTGGTTCAGCCACTTGGCGAGGCAGTGGTCGAACACGCGGTGATACCCGCCTTCGGCCGAGAGATAGACCACCGGAATCTTCTCGAGATTGACCAGCTTGCGCGCCGGCTCCTTCTGCACGTAGCAGGGAACCACGTCACCGGGGATGTCGGACTTCGCTTCGAGCGCGACTTCGAGTTCCGACGGGCTTTGGATCGGAGGATCGTAGTGAATCGGGCTCGAGGTTACGCCCCAAGTCAAGCCGCCAGAGGCAGTGTAGGTAACCTTCGCGGTATCGACGCCCTTGATCGGGGGAGCTGCGGGTTCGACCGTAACGATACCCTTCACCTGGTCGGGCCGCGCATCGGCCATCAGCCAGCCCACGGGACCGCCCTGGGAGTGAGACAGGATGATCACCGGGGTTTTGATCCTGTCCAGCAGAGCCACGAAAGCGTCGCGGCTGAGTTCATCTTGCGAAGCGGGACCGCCGCCTCCGAGAAATTGCACCTGGGTCTTGGCGAACGCGTCAAACACCGGGTCGCCTATCAGGCCAGTGCCCGGAAATTGTGTGTGCCGATGGGCGCGTGGAAAATCGCCCTTCTTGGCCGACGCAGTGAAAGTCGCTTCCAGGTTGGCCG
>JAGWQP010000028.1 GCA_028876805.1 Acidobacteriota bacterium
AGCGCGGCGGTGAGGTCAGCCGAATCGATCGCCTGACGGATGCGGCGAGCACCCTGATTCAACTGGTCGGCCAACTCCGAGCGGGTCCGCTCGCGGGCCTCAGCAGTGGCCTTCTCCACTGTGGGGCCGAGGCGGTGTTCTAACTGGGTCACCACATGCGCATCCAGCAGCCCTTCAAGTTCCACCGACAATTGCGAAAGACGCTCTTCGAGGATCTGTCGTAACAAAATAGATGGTGGGCTGGAGGCCATCTCTGTGTCTATTTTAACAAGCGGCTTCGTGCGCTCCCAAGCGAATCACGTAGAATTCGGTTATGGAATTGCTGACGGGTAAAGTCGCCGTCGTGACTGGCGGCACACGCGGCATCGGGCGGGCTATTGCGGGCCGTCTCGTCGCCGAAGGAGCGTCGGTGGCGATTTGCGGCCGCACGTCGGAATCGGTAGATCGTGCGGTCAACCAACTGAAACAGCACGGGAAGGCGTCCGGCTGGCCGGCGGACATCTCGAAACCCGACGCCGTGTCCCACTTTTTCCAGGCCGTCGACCAGGCCTTCGGCGGCCTGGACATCCTCGTCAATAACGCCGGCGAGGGGGTCTTTCGCAAAGCCGGGGAGATGACGGTCGAGGACTGGCATCGAAACATCGACCTGAATCTGAACGGGGCGTTTTACTGCTCGCACGAGGCCCTAACTCGTTTTCAAAAACGCGGTGGGGGATTCATCGTGAATATCTCGAGCCTGGCCGGCAAGAACGCATTCAGTGGAGGTGCGGGTTACAACGCGTCCAAATTCGGGTTGAACGGGTTTACCGAAGCTCTCATGCTGGACCACCGGTACGACAACGTCCGGGTGAGCTCGATCATGCCGGGGAGCGTGAACACGGGCTTCGCCGGGGGCCCCGCGAACCGCAGCGGCGACAACGAGTGGATGATCGCGCCCGACGACGTGGCCGAAGCGGTGGTGATGGTGCTTCAGATGCCAGCGCGAACCATGGTCAGCCGTGTGGAAATGCGCCCCTCACGCCCGAAAAAGTAATTGGTTTGATACAATTCGGCTGCGAGTGAAAGTTCCCCGCGAAAAGCAAAACTCCCACCTGATGCGGGCCATGTTCCACACCATCGCACCTCACTACGATTTCATCACGCGAGTCTTTTCTTATGGAATGGATGGCCGATGGAAGAGAACCGGCGTGGAGCGGGCGGGGCTTCCCGAGCGACCCGTGGTTCTGGACCTTGCCTCCGGGACCGGGGACTTTTGCACTCTCGTCAGCCGGCACCGGTCGGCGGCGAAGACAGTAGCCGTGGACCTGACCGAGCGTATGCTGCGACTGGCGCGACGGCGCGGCATTCCGCACACCGTGTGCGCCGACGCCGGCCGCCTTCCCTTCCCTGACGGCTTGTTCGATGGCGTGTTTATCGGTTACGGGCTACGGAATTTTCCGAGTCTCTCGCTGGCGCTTGGCGAAATCGAGCGCGTCACGCGGCCGGGAGGACTGCTGGTCAGCCTGGATTTCTTTCTGCCGGCTAACCGGCTGCTGCGCCGCCTGTATCTGGGCTATCTCTACACGCAGGGCGCGTTCTGGGGTTTCCTGCTTCACGGCAGGCCTCGTATCTACACGTACATTCCGGATTCGCTGCGCAGCTTCTTGTCGATCGAGGATTTCTCTTCGATGCTGAGAAACCAGGGCTATCACAGAGTGCAAACCCGGCGCTTCCTTCTGGGGGGGATCGGTTTGCACTGGGCCGCCAAGGAATAAGTCAGCATGGCCGAGCGGCTGCGCGGTTCCGACTACCGCTTCATCGCCATCTGTTTGGCCCTGCTGGCGGCGAGCACGTGGTTTTCGGTTCGTTACTTTTATCTGGCATTTCCCGAGGCCTCGATCGATTTTCGAGTGGGCCGCGTGGAGGCGCAGACGCTCGCGGAGCGTTTCCTGGCCGGACTTCAACACGATGTTCGCAACTACCGCACCGCCTCCAGCTTTACCTTCGATGACGACGCCAAGACTTTCCTGGAGCGGGAGGCGGGCGTCGATAGCGCCAACCAGATCATGGGTTCGCAGGTACGGTTGTGGCGGTGGTCGTTCCGCTGGTTCCGGCCTCAACAAAAGGAGGAATTCCGGGTCGACATTACGCCGCGCGGCGAGATGGCGGGATTCGAGCACCTGATTCCGGAGCAAGAGGCACGTGCGGCGCTGACTGACAGCGAAGCCCGCGCGGCCGCAGAGCAGTTCCTGCGGGACACCCTGCGACGAGACCCGGCGACACTCGACTTCGTCGAAGTCTCCACCATCGACCGGCCGTCGCGGGTCGACCGCACCTTTACTTGGAAGGAGCGCGACTTCCATTTCCACGACGCAACCTACCGACTGGCGGTGACCCTCCTTGGCAAGGAGGTGGGCGGCTACCGGGAATACCTTAGAATTCCCGAGCAGTGGACGCGGGATTACGAGCGGCTGCGCTCGCGGAACGAGGCCGCGCAATTTGCCGACACGGTCGTCCTTCTGGCGCTGGCGGCAGCGATGGTGGTGGTGATCGTGCTCCGCCTGCGCCGCCACGACATACGCTGGCGCCGCGCGGCATGGGTCGGCGTGGTGGGGATGGCGCTCTCGCTGTGCGCCTCTGCGAACCAGTTTCCGCTGCAGGAGTTCCGGTTTCCTACTACCGATTCCTACGCCAGTTTTCTGGCGCAACAGACGCTTCAGGCGATTCTCACAGCGCTGGGCTCGGGCGGGCTGTTGTTCCTACTCACCGCGGCCGCCGAACCGCTGTACCGGGAGTTTCTGCCCAGCCAGATCTCGCTGGGCAACCTGTTTCGCCCACGGGGAGTGAGGACGAAAGCGTTCTTGCTCGGGTCGATTCTGG
>JAGWQP010000317.1 GCA_028876805.1 Acidobacteriota bacterium
ATGGCGTCATCGGGGAGGATGTGGACAGGATATATTCACCATGAGGTCGCCGCTTACTTTCTGGCCACCGCTTTTAAGCTCCCTGGCAGGAACGATTCATGCGGAATGGACTCTTTCTCGGCATCCGAGGAGGGGCTCCTCGGATGCGATCCGATCCCATCACGGTTTTGGCTTGCGAAGTACGGCACCGTGTCTCGGCATAGATGGAATAAGCTAGCGGGCCGCGGTGAGTGGCCTAGGTACGTGCAGGGACATCAAGGTGATGGTTCCATTGATCGCGCTAAACCAGTGCGGCGTGTTTTCCGGAACGATCACGAAATCGCCCTTCGCGACAGCCTGCGGCGTACCGCCCTCAATGCCAGTCCCGGTGAGATTTTCCGGGTTGGTACGGGATTCTTTCACCAGCTTGCCTCCCGTCACTAAGGTTGCGCTCCCGTCGATCACGTAAAAAATCTCCGCTTCTCGTTCATGCACAGCCGCAGGCCCGACTGACGCCCGATACTCCAGATTCGCACTGTACGGCGACAGTTGCAGGATCCGCTCAGCGACCACGGGCTGGCCCTCTTTGCGTTCGCTCTTGGCCTTCGCCGCGAGTGCCGCGACATCGGCGGAGGAGGAGAACGTTTTGATGGCCTGAGCGCCTGGTGGCTGGGCCCACGAAACTCCTGCCACCAGCGTGCCAACGAAAGTGATTGCGATCGCGCGCATAAGTGCCAACCTCCTGTTGCCTTCGCCCCTCTCCGGGCTCCACCGATCCTATCACAGCGGCGACATTCGAGCACTCCCCTGTCGCAATTCTAATGAACCGACTGTTGGATTACTGTCGTGAAGGGCCAACCTTCAATACCGGCTGGCGAGAGCCAGAAAGGTCGGCTAATTTCGGGGCGGGAATGTGCACGCTGCTGCTGGCCGAAGGCGACGGCCATCGGCGAGCGTTCGACGGGCTGAATTGTGTTGCGATCCTTCTTCCCAGCCAGCCGGTAGACCGGCCAAGGCCCAAACGGCTGACAGGAAGCTTGGCATGTACCCGTCTCCCTAGGTCGGCCCTCAGATGATGAACTGGGCGCGGTGCCCATGGGCCACCAACTCGTGCGCGTCACATGCAGGTCGTTCCAGTCCAACGAGCCGGCGTCCTCTAGGAAGTCGCCGGCCATCCAGTGCTATTCGCCGGTTGGTGCGACGTTCTCGACGAGCTCCCCCGGCGCCGCCCTCGCCGGATCAGCTGATCACGCGATCGTCCAGCCCACTCCTACGCAATCAGGATGGCTTTGCCGTAGCTTGAGTGGCCTTCCACGCCGACATTTCTGGCGTCGACGGACGTGTCGGATTCGAAATAATCGAATGCGTGGCCGGCACCCACGCCGAGGCGCAAGCTCCCCAGTCGTCCAGCTTGCGCGACCGCCACGCGGTGACGAGGCCCGCAACGGCTTGCGTGACACCCGCTCGACGGTCGCGCTTGCACACGGCTACCAAATGGGGCCGGTCGTGGCATAGCCCGGTCCCTTGGCCAGCACCCGCTACTGCCAAGTGGGCCTGCTTCCACCCTCCCAAACCCTCCAGGCAAACTCCCATAATCGCCCCAAGCGTTCGCCGGCGTACTCAACGACAAGTGGATATCGACCGCGGTAAGTAAGTACGAAGGGTTGTCCACGTGTCCGACGAATTGGTTGTTGATGAGGGGAACTCTCCCTTCTTGTGAGGCTAATGTTGACCACTCCCATTTAGCCGCCGGACCGCCGCTAGGGACGCGGCCGTGGATCTCGCAGTCAAAATCCTCCCAGAATTTCCGGCCGCCTTTGATTCCACGCACTCGTACGAGCTCCTCACTTCGTCCCGCTCTTCAACGCAGGGTGGGTCGGGACAGTTCCGGATCGGGATTGGCTGTCGACTCATCAAAGTCGGAGTGGCCGGTCACCCGCGGGTTGTTGCCGTTAACGCCCCCTACCGCGGCGACGCGATGTGGACAAGATCCACGCTCCGCTGTTGGTCTTGCTTGGCCGTCGATTGCACCGTCAACGGAGCAGGGCAAGCTAAATCAGACCAAGGGATTATCGAGTCAATCGCGCCGCCAGGAATCCCTCGTGGATTGACGTCCAAGGACGATGCCACCAATCCCCTCTTTTTGGAGGTGTCCAACCTCAAGTGGGGCGGCGCGGGAAGGGAGACCAGCTCGGGTTGTGGTGTTGCGGTGTACATGCCCGGTTACAATGGATATGTGCTCCGATTCGCGACCTTGGCATCTTGCGCGCTGACCGCTCACTTGTGGGCGCAAACCAGCTTTTTCCCCCTACAAGAGGTAAAACCGGGGATGCGCGGAACGGGCAAGACCGTCTTCTCAGGAAACCAGGTCGAAGAGTTCCAGGTAGAGGTGCTCGGTGTGCTGAACAACGTTGGCCCCAAGGAATCCCTCGTCCTGGCCCGGCTTTCCGGAGGCCCGCTCGCACACACGGGCGTGATGCAGGGGATGAGCGGCAGCCCTGTTTATATCGGCGGCAAACTGTTGGGGGCGGTGGCCATGGCCTTTCCCTTTGCCAAGGACCCGATCGCCGGGATCCGCCCGATCGAGGAGATGGTGACGGTGTCCACTGCGCCAAGACCGGCGCTGGTCCAGCGCGCGTCCGTTTCGCTCGGTGACCGTGACCTGACCCGCGTGTTTCCGAAACCCTCGCCGGCGTTGCTGGATCGAGCGGACGGCGAGATGCGCATGGTGGACATCGCCACCCCCGTTTCGTTCGGCGGATTCAGCCGCGGCACACTCGAGATGTTCGCGCCGCAGTTGCGCGCCTTGGGCCTGGAGCCGCGCCAGGGGATTTCGGGCGGTGGCCAGATCGCGCCGCGCATGGGCAACCCCGCCGATCTCAAACCAGGTTCCATGATCAGCGTCCAGCTGATGTCCGGAGATCTGAGCGTGGGCGCCGATGGCACGGTTACGCATATCGACGCCAATCGCGTGTACGCCTTCGGGCACCGGTTTCTGGCGGTCGGCTCAACCGCCCTACCGTTTGCCCGTTCCGAAGTGATCACCCTGTTGCCCAACCTGAATACATCGTTCAAACTATCGAACGCCAAAGAATGGATGGGCACTATTTATCAGGATCGCGACACGGCGGTCGCCGGCGAACTCGGCCGGCGCGCGCCCGTGGTACCGGTATCGATCGGGATCGCGCGTGGTGCAAAGCCGATCGACTCGTACCGAATGCAGATGGTCAACGATCCTTTGCTGTCGCCTCTGCTCCTCCAGATGGCCGTGTATTCGGCGATCGATGCGACCGAGCGCACGGTGGGCGCTTCTAGCATCCACATTTCCGGTGAAATCCACTTTCAGAATTCCCAAACGCCGGTGCGCCTCAACAACATTTACGCCGCCGACAACGGTTCGGCCGCGCAGGTTTCGCTCTCGGCCGCGGTGCCGGTTGCGTTCGTGCTGCAGAGCGGCTTCGACGCCCTCCAGTTGCGGAGCGTCGCTCTGCGCCTGGAAGCCTTTGACGATAAGAGACAGTTCACGATCGAATCGGTGGCCGCGTCGCGAGGCGAAGTGCACCCCGGAGACCGGCTTCAGCTTCGTGTAGTGCTGATGGGCCCGAACGGCGCGGAGACCGCGCGCCAGGTGGAATACCAGGTGCCAATCGGCGCTCCGCCGGGTCCGTTGTATTTCACGGTCGCGGATGCAAATGTCGCCAACATAACCGATTACCGGCAGATCCTGACCTCTAGCCCGCACAGCGCGGGACAGTTAATCGGACTGGTCAATAATCTGCATCCCAACAACAAAGCATACGTGCGGGTGTGGCGCGCCAATCCCGCCTACCAACTGGAGGGCGCTGAACTGCCCGACCCCCCAGCCTCAGTGGCGCTGATTCTGGGAGCGTCACAGTCGAGTCTCGCCGGACTCACGCAGACGCGCAACGCCAAAGTGGCTGACATGGAGATCGACACCGGCGACATGTCCGTTTCGGGCATGAAGACGATCCAGGTGGAAGTCAAGGAATGATTGTTTCGACGCGTCATCTTGTGTGTGCTGCTGCGTTCGCGGCGCTTCTGAGCCTCGTGAAGGTGCCCGGGGTCCTCGCCAGTGGCACAGCCTCCTGGGAGATGGACTCCTATACCGATTTCGTTCGCGGTCGCTTCGACGGTGTGTCGCTGAGCCGCGACGGGCGACTTTCGCTCGCACCCAAATTGGAAACGGTGTTCAGTTCGGATCAAGCCGTGGTCTGGAGCGTGGCCGAAGCGCCCGACGGTACGCTGTACGCCGCCACCGGCCATCGCGGCCGCGTCTATCGCATTGACCGTGCTGGGAAGGTCTCCTTGCTGTGGACCGCCGAACAGCCCGAAGTCTTCGCGATTACGGTAGATCGGGCCGGCATCGTGTATGCGGGGACCTCTCCGGACGGCAAGGTCTACCGAATCGAAAACGGCAAGGCCACCGAGTACTTCGCACCCAAGACTCGGTATATCTGGTCCCTTACCGAGGGTGCGGACGGCATTTTGTATGTGGGCACCGGCGATCAGGGCAAGATCTTTCGAGTGGGGAGCGCCGGTAAAGGTGAGTTGTATTACGAGACCGGCCAGTCGCACATCACAGGCCTGGCGATCGATACCCAAGGCCGTCTGCTTGCCGGCACCGAGCCCAACGGTTTGCTTTACCGGATTACGGCCAAAGACAAGGCGTTCGTGCTGTATGACTCGAGCTTGCCCGAGGTGCGGGCGATCCTTCCGATGCCCGACGGCTCGGTTTATGCGGCGGCGCTCGGCGGTTCGGTAGCCAAGCGCCTGCAGAGCTCGCAGCAGGCGACCCAGGGAGCAGCCACCGGATCGACGGTCAACACGCTCACGACCACGATAACCGTGGAAGCTCAGCAGTCGGGGCCCGGCCCGGAACTGAAACCATCTGACTCCAATAAGCCGTCGCAGCAGCCGCCCGCGCCGACGCCGCAAGTGACCACTCAATTCACCCCGGTCACCGACGTTACCGGAGTGGAAAAGTCGGCCGTATATCGGATCAATCCCGATAACACGGTGGAAACGCTCTGGAGCTCGAAGGAAGAGAATGTCTATGATTTATTGGCGCTCGACCGCCAACTCGTGTTCTCGACCGATGAAAATGGCCGCATCTACAGCCTCGCCCCGGACCGCCGTGTGACGCTCCTACTTGAGACCAGGCAAGGCGAGACCACGAGGCTGCTGCCTTCTGACCATTCGGTTCTGGCCGCAACCGGTAACATGGGCCGGATCTTCCGTTTGGGCGAGACTCCCGGCTCCAGTGGCTGGTACGAAGCGCCGGTTCACGACGCGGGGACGGCTTCGCGCTGGGGCAGCCTGAGCTGGCGCGCGGAGGTTCCCGCGGGATCGAGCGTTCAGTTTCGGACGCGCTCCGGCAACTCAGCTAAACCCGACCGCACCTGGAGCGACTGGTCTGAGCCGCTAACGAATGCCGCGGGTTCACGCGTCTCCAGTCCCAACGCGCGCTACATCGAATGGAAGGCAGAAATGACTGGTTCCGGGGGCGCCACTCCCTCGATCGTCAGCGTATCGCTGGCCTATCTTCCGCAGAATTCTCCGCCCGTGATCCGGAATATCAGTGTCACCACCCAGGCCGTGGCTTCGTCACAGAACGCAAAGTCTTCGTCTTCCTCGGCCTATACGGTCACCGTGACGGACACGAGCGAAACGGCCACCTCGGCTGGCACCCCCACCCAGACCCTGCCGCGAGCTACCACGCAGCAGATTACAGTCAGCTGGCAGGCTGATGATCCGGACGGAGACCGCTTGGTGTATAACGTCTATTTCCGCGGTGACGACGAGACTCAGTGGAAGCTCTTCAAGGCCGACACCCATGACAGCTCGGTTACGGCCGATGCCGACGTGCTGGCCGACGGTAAGTACTTCTTCCGCGTCGTGGCCTCGGACCGCGAATCGAATCCGCCGCCCCTGGCACGGGAATCGCAGTTGGTCAGCACGCCCGTGCTGATCGATAATACGCCGCCGGCGATCACGGTTGGGATGGTCCGGTATACGGGTGGCGCCGCCCACATTGAGTTTCAGGCGGCGGACGCGGCGTCGCCGCTGCGTCACTGCGAATACTCACTGGATGCGTCCAGCTGGGTTCCGCTCGAAGCTTCCGATGGCGTGATCGATTCGTTGCGCGAATCGTTTTCCCTCGACCTGAGCGGTCTCGCTCCGGGAGAGCACGTTGTCGTCGTCCGCGCCGCTGACAGCGCGAATAACAGCGGCGTAGCCAAAGTAATCCTACGTTAAGGGCCAAGCGAGGCCGGTTCGAGCCAAAAGTGCCCGGCTCTGTTCCATTCACTCTGCGAACTCTCGCGTGGCTCTTGCGGCGCAGCCTGGTGGCCGCGTTTGATGACGGCTGCTTTAGCATCGCCAAAGGCGCCGCTTATTCCGCGTTGCTCTCGTTCTTCCCGGTCCTCACCTCCGCCGCAGCCATCCTGGTGCAGACGCGCGCCCAATTCGTCTCGAGCACCCTCGAACGGTTCCTCTCCGTTGTAGTCCCACCGGGCACCGAAGACCTGGTGATCCGGCAGTTTCGGGTCAGCGGGGCGCGCCCGGCCGCGCTGCTCGTGGTGGCTGGGTTGATTTCACTGTGGGCCGCGTCGAGTGTCGTCAAAAGCCTGATGGAGGGTTTTCAGGCCGCTTACCGTATCCCGCGGAACCGCGGCTTCTTTCACCGGAGCGGAGTGGCTGTGGCCCTGGTTTTGCTCTCTATCATTCCCTTGCTGGCCGCCTCTACGCTGATCCTGTTTGGAACCGATGTGGAGCGGGCCATGTTTCGGGCCGTGCGGAGAGACCCGTTGAACCCGCCCGTCTGGGTCTGGTTGTGGGCGAGCCGCGGATCGCGGTTCGCCATCGCAGTTGGCACGATGACGCTGCTCACGGCGTTGCTGTACTACTTCGGCCCCTACCGCCGGCAGCGATGGAAGTTCGTCTGGCCGGGCGCCATCTTGGCCACCGTCTTGTGGCTGGCGTGCACGTCCGGTTTCGGCTGGTATGTGCGACACATGGGAAGCTACAACGTCATGTATGGATCCATAGGGGCCGGCATCGCGCTGCTGGTGTGGATGTATCTGCTGGCGGCGATCGCCCTGATCGGCTGCGAATTCAATGCGGAATACGAGCGCGGGATCGCCTCTGTCAATGCCAGGCCCCGGCAGCCGGCCCCGGACCCGGCATCCCGTGGCTAACCGGTGGGGTCCGAACCCGGTTGCCCCGGGTTCCGCTACAATCGCAAGAGTGAGGATCGCCTCTCTGATTGCCCTGGCTGCTCTCGGCTGCCAGGCGGCCACGACGCCGATGACGCTGCTTTCCGAGGGCGAAGCCGATCCCTTGCGCAGTGCGATCACGCGTAAGGAGGCGTGGACTCAGGATGCTGCGCGCCATCTGAGGGCGGAAGCTGAGCGGCGCCTGAAGGAAGGGCCTTGGAGCGTCACCTTCGAGCGGCCGAGCGGGATCTTTCTCCAATTGCAGGATTACTACAGTGAAGCCCCTCAGTGGTGGCCTGACCCGGCCGATCCGAGTGGACCTTATCTTTTCCGCGAAGGACCTGTCAACCCCGACCGCTTCACCGCCAACCGGGCGGCTCTGAATTCCATGTCAAACGCCGTGTTTGCGCTGGGTGCCGCAGCTTACCTGTTCGACGACGATCGCTACGGGCAGCGTGCATCGCGCATCCTGAATGTCTGGTTCGTTAACCCCAGGACGCGGATGAACCCCCACCTGGAGAACGCCCAGGCGATTCACGGTCTGAATGCGGGCCGTCCCGCCGGCATCATCGAGGGCCGTGCCTTCATCCGCGCCATCCAGGGCATGGAATTTTTGTCGCAGAGCGGGGCGTGGGACGCCAAAGACCAGGCGGTTGTCCACAAGTGGTTTGAGGAGTATCTGCGCTGGCTAACGCAGAGCAGGAACGGGGTACAAGAAAAGGCGAGTGCCGACAGTCATGCGGCCTGGTGGGCCGCCCAAACGGCTGCCGTGGCCACTTTCGTGGGGGATGAAGCCACGGCTCGCACGGTGTTTGATTTCTATCGCGACCACATTTTCTCGCGGCAGCTACCGGCCGATGGCGCCATTCAACGGGAAGAAGCACGCGTGGGCCCTCGTGAAACGGCCTTCGACTTGGAGGCTTTTGCGATGGTCTGCCGCATCGCTGAGGTGCAGGGTGTGGACCTGTGGAATGTGCGAGCTAAGAGTGGCAGTACCATCGGAAGCCTAATCGATACCCTGGAGCCGTACCTCTCCGCTCCGCGGAAGCGGAGCCCGGAACCGACCGCCGACCTGGGCAACAATGGACTCTACTTTCTCGCATTCGCGGGCATGGGTTTGAAAAAGCCCGACTACATCACGCTCTACCAACGCCTGGAACATTCCGAAAGAGCGTGGCTGAGCCTGGTGGATCTGATGGTGGGGAGGTGGGAAGCCGCCGGCCACCAAACCCGTCACTAGAGGGATCCGACCGAATCGACCGACCATTCGAGCGTAGGGAGCAGCAGCGAAATCGGCGCCGCATTCGACGGTTCGTCACCATTTGAGAGTGGAGTCGTTATTCTGTTGGTTTGGCGTGGCCATATCGGCGTTCCCACTCGCCGCCCACGGGCCGGTTGCTTCATCGCCATGGTACTGGCGTCGATATTGTTGGTGTGCGCCCCGGCTGTGAGCGGTTTTGGGGGCCGTTGTCACGATCAACGCCTGCGTATATCGAGCCCTTTGCCAATCGGCGAGTATGAGCGTGGTTTCGCTTGCCCGAGATCTGATCGCGGGCGCACCTGAGCGGCTCCGATCTAGCTAGGTTTGTTTTACGCACGTCAGCCCTCTGCGGTGCGCCTGGCTTTTGGGCTGACACTGTTCATGATTCTCTGGCGTGAGCACCGCGCTCTGAGACGAACATCCGACAGCGCCGGGTCGACTTCGAACCCGTCCGCGAAAGGGCAACCGGCCTCGACATCGGGGCGTAAGGTTCCCGCCTTCGAGCCGTGCGAAGCGCGGTCGACGGCCTGCCGAAAATCAGGGCGCTTTTTGCCGGTGCAAGCCAGAAGCGTGCGCGGGGATGGTTGCGCCGGTTCGGGATTCAATGGGACGTTACGCGCGTGGGCTGCACACCGTACAACTTGTTCTGAATGATATAGTCGAGCACGACATCGGGAAGCCCGGAAGGCCGTTCACTTCGGGCTAGCGCGCGCCGGATGGCCGACGAGGAGAAGGGCAGGTCTATGGTCTCGAGGCGCTCGATGGAGGCGCCCTCCGGCACCCGGTAACGGTGCCCCGGCCGGCTCGCGACGATAAATGTTATCGCGCGCACAACATCCCGCCAGCACTTCCAGGATTCGATTTCCGCGAACGCGTCGGCACCGATCAGAAAAAACAATGCGTCATCCGGCTTGAGTCCCTCTCGAACCTTGGTGATGGTGTCGATCGAGTAGCTCGCCGTGTCCTCTTCTAACCGAGAGACCTCAAAGCGCGATTCCGCGGCGCAAGCGAGCTCCGCCATGCGAACACGGTCGCGGTAGGCGGCGTGGGTCATTCCCGGCTTGTGTGGGGGGTGAGACGCCGGTACGAGCAGGACGCGGTCTAGACGAAACCGCTCCGCCGCCTCGCGCGCCAGCGCCAGGTGGGCCTGGTGAATCGGGTCGAAGGTGCCGCCGAGAATCGCCAGCCGCAAGGGGCCTATGCTCGCTCGATCTTGACTGAGTTCACTTTGACTTCCTTCAGCGGCCGGTCTTGTGAGTTGCGCGGCACGGCGGAAATCTTCTCGACCACAGCGTAACCTTCGCTGACTTCGCCAAACACGCTGTGCCGGTTGTCCAGGTGCGGCGTGGGCGCCACGGTGATAAAGAACTGGCTGCCGTTGGTGTTGGGCCCCGCATTGGCCATCGAAAGGATACCGGGCTTGGAATGCTTCAATTCCACGTGAAACTCATCGGCAAAGCGGTAGCCAGGTCCCCCCGTGCCCGTGCCTTGCGGGTCGCCACCCTGGATCATGAAGTTGGGAATCACGCGGTGAAAAATCGTGCCGTCGTAGAAAGGTTTCCCCGTTTTCGTGCCTTCCGCCAGGGACACAAAGTTTTCCACGGTCTTCGGCGCCCTGTCGGCGAATAGCTTGACCTTAAACTTGCCTTCGGTCGTGTCGAAAGCCGCGTAAATTTCATTAGGCATGACTGCGATTGTAGCAACTCGGGGCGCAGTCTCAGAGACTGACCACGCCGCACGTGCCCGGCGCCGTGGCATCTTCGTCGAGAGGGCCTTTGGGTCCGCCCTCGCGCGTCTTGGCGCTCCACCGCTCGATCGCGATTTCGACCAGCAGCGTGGCGTCGAGTTGCGTCTCGGTCGCGAGCGAGTAGTCCTTGCCCGCCGTTCGCCCGGGAAAATAGCGCTGCACCATGCCTCGGTAGACTCTCTGCTGGGCCTCATGATCAGTTACAGCTCGGCCGCGCCCGAAGCAGACCACGCTTCGATAATTCATGGAGTGATTTAGCGCCGTCTTCGAATAGACCAGCCCGTCTAAAATCGTCACGGTGGTACAGACCGGAACGCCCGATGCGGCAAGCTGCAGGGCGCGGCTGGCCGGCGATCCGTGGAGGTAAAGGCGGTCGGGTTGGGCGGGGTCAAAGTGATACCCGAAGGGGATGGCGATCGGCTGTTCGTCTTCGACAAACGCGAGATGCGCGATCCGGCCTGCCGCCAGAAACTCGGCGGCGCGATCCGGCGCGGCGCGCTCGGGGTGTCTTCGGATCTCGGATCGTGTTCTCACCACACCTGAACTATACTGGGAGACTGGCTCTCTCGAAATAGCCAATTATTCAAAATCGATGGTTCCATTTATTGCGCTCCAATTGGACCGTCGCTCGCGCGTGCCGCTGCAGCGCCAGCTTACGACGAAATCCGG
>JAGWQP010000318.1 GCA_028876805.1 Acidobacteriota bacterium
ACCAGAGGAAGGTGCCGTCGCGACGCACGGTGACCAGTTCTTCGTTCTTCAGCTTGTCGAGGTGATGCGAAAGGCGGGGATTTCGGGCTCCGGGCTGATCGTACCGACCACCATCCCCTCGCGGTGAGCGGAGAGGAGCAGGCGCAAGATCCGCAGCCGCGGCTCGGCACCCAGGGCGGCGAACATATCCGCGTAGCGCGCGGTGCGCTCGGAATCAGCCTCTGTAATAGAAATATCGGGAACCTCAAGGCGACCGGCCGCCGACCAACGCCGACGCGGCGCCGAATGCTTTGGCTCGTCACGACGGCCGGACCGGCTCATTCCAAGGTTTCGAGCGGCTTGGTCGGTCACCGGCTTTTGCGAAGAGCCGGATCGGTTGGGGGATTCCGTTCCACTAACGATGGTTGCGTCCTCCATACCTATATAGTAGAATTACACACAGCTATAGTAGCTCACCGATGGCCCTACCTAGGCTCAGCCAATTGGAACTGCGGATTATGGAGGCGCTGTGGAGCCGCGGCGCGTTGTCCATTCGCGAAATCCAGGAGGCCTTTCCCGAACGCCGGCCGGCCTACACCACCGTCCAGACCACCGTATATCGTCTGGAGGCGAAAGGGGCGGTGCGGCGCGTCAAGAAGATCGGCAACGCGCACATCTTCGAAGGCTTAGTCTCGCGCGATGACGTGCAACGCCGCCTGATCGACGATTTGTTGGGTTTGTTCGGGGGACGGACACAACCGGTGATGGCACACCTGATCGAAACCGGCAAGCTTACCCTCGACGACGTCAAGGAAGCGGAAAAGGCCCTCCGCGATCTGGAGAGAAAGGACAAACGGCAATGACCGCTCCGTTCCACGAAATTCTCAACCACGCGTGGCAATCCACCCTTGTCGCCGCCGCGGCGGGACTGCTGGCACTGGTTTTACGCCGCGATTCTGCCCGCGCGCGTTACGGGCTGTGGCTGGCGGCTTCGCTCAAATTCCTGGTTCCGTTTTCGCTGCTGGTGAGTGTTGGCAATCATGTGGGCGGGAGGAAGGTTGGGGCCATCCCCACCCCGGCCTTCGCGGCGATAGAGCAGATCAGTGAGCCCTTCGCGCCGGCGGTGCCTCCGTTGTCTGCGAGCGCGGCACCCGCTGGCAGAACTGAAGCCCTGCTTCGAGGGATCTGGTGCTGCGGCTGCCTAGTGGTTCTCGCGATCGGGCTTCGACGGTGGTGGCGGGTTCGCACAGTGGTGCGCTCCGCACGGCCCCTCATCATCCCCGGCATCACCGGAGTCCGGTCGTCGCCGGCGTTTTTGGAGCCGGGCGTTTTCGGGATTTTCCGGCAAGTCCTGCTGCTACCGGACGGCATCAAGGAGCGGCTGACCCCCGCGCAGTTCGACGCCATCCTGGCGCACGAGTGGTGCCATGTCCGCCGCCGCGACAACCTGGCGGCCGCCCTGCACATGGCCGTCGAAGCCCTGTTCTGGTTTCACCCCCTGGTCTGGTGGATTGGTGCGCGCCTGGTGGACGAGCGAGAGCGCGCCTGCGACGAGCAGGTGCTCGAGCGGGGCAACCTGCCGGCCGTGTACGCACAAGGCATTCTTGAGGTCTGCCGGCTTTACCTGGAACCCCGGTCGCCTTGCGTGGCACGAGTTACCGGTTCCAACCTCAAGAAACGGATCGAAGCGATTATGAGGCAGCCGATCGGCTACCCGTTGAGCGCAGGCAAGAAGCTGTTATTGACCTCTGTGGGAATAGCAGCGGTCGGGGCGCCCTTTGCGATCGGCCTTTGGACCGCACCTGCGAGTCCGGCTGCCACAGCGGCGTCCACGAGGCCTATCTTTGAGGTGGCCACGGTGAAGCCCGGCGACGCCAATGACCCGCAATTCGGATTGATGAGCCGAAACGGGCGCTTCACCGCGACCAACGCCACCCTCGAGCAGCTGGTCGGAGTCGCCTACGATGTGAGGAACAACCAGATCTCGGGAGGGCCGAAGTGGCTCGTGTCCGACAAGTACAGCATCGACGCTGAATCGAACCACACCACCGCCGGCCTCACTCGTGGCCCCCAGATGCAGATGATGCTCCGGTCGCTTCTGGCGGATCGCTTCCGGCTCAGGGTGCACCGCGAGACCAAGCACGAGGCGGTCTACGAATTAGTCGCCGCGAAGGGCGGATCGAAACTCACAGAACGAGTGGCCGGAGGGCCGGCCGAACGCAGGCTGCGGTTCGGACCAGGCGAGCTGACCGGCGCTGCGGTACCGATGTTGCTTCTGGCCGATCAGCTTTCCCGCTTGTTGGGCCGTTCGGTCGTGGACAAGACGGCCCTCGCTGGGAGCTACGATTTCACCTTGCGGTGGATACCCCGGCCGGATGAATTTACGCCACTCGGACGACCGGAACCAACTCCGCCCGAGGACTCGAGTGGCCCTTCGATCTTTACGGCTCTTGAGGAGCAACTCGGGCTGAAACTGCAGCCGTCAAATGGCTTGGTTGAAATTCTTGTGGTCGACCGCGCGGAACGACCCCTAGGGAGTTAAGAGGGCCAAAAACGCATGCGGAACCTAAAATTTGATGGCACCTTCGTCACACGATGGACGTCTAGATCGTTATACGAATCGACCAGTGGCCGGGAGTGTTCTCTAAGGAGGTTGGCAAGATGAAACGGATGATCGTCCCGATAGCCGTCGAGGTCTTCGCGGCGTTCGGGCTTTTCAGTCAACCCGCTCCGTTGACTTTCGAGGTGGCTTCCATCAAGCCCAGCCCGCCGGATGAGCAGCACTTTATGATCCAGTTCCAACCCGGCGGGGGCCTGCGGGCCACGGGCGTCACGCTAAAAATGCTCATCACCCAGGCCTATGACGTCCGGGAATTTCAGGTTTCGGGCGGGCCGGGCTGGATCAACACCGAACGGTACGATATCGTCGCGCGGCCGGAGCATAATGCCGATTCAGATCTGCCGCCGGAAGACCCCCGCAAGATGTCCGACGAGCAGCGTAAAACCCTAGGGGAGCAGATGCGAGCTCGGCTGGTGGCGCTGTTGGCGGACCGTTTCCGACTGAAGGTCCATCGCGAGACCCAACAAGCCCTGGCTTATGCCTTGGTGGTGGGAAAAAATGGCCCGAAACTGAAGCAAGCCGAGGGAGGTTTGGAAACAAGGGGCCGGATGAGAATGGGCCGAGGCGAGCTCGACGGCGACGGCGTGAAGTTGGAGTTCCTGGCCCAGGCGCTCGCCAACCAACTGGGCCGCCCCGTCGTCGACAAGACCGGACTGACGGGTAACTACGACATCAAATTGGCTTGGACGCCGGACCCCGGCCAGCCCGCACCGCTGCCGCTGGGCCCGCCGCCGGGGCTCGAGCCGTCTCCAGTGCCCGATCCGAGCGGCCCATCGATCTTCACCGCTATCGAAGAACAACTCGGGCTGCGGCTAGAATCGCAGAAGGGGCCGATCGAGACGATTGTCATCGATAGCGTCGAGAAACCGTCGGAGAACTAGCTGGCGATGGCCTCAAGACGCCTAGCCCTGGTCATTGCCCTGGCTAGTGTTGTGCTGCCGGCCGCGGAGCACCACGGCCGGGTCCGGTTCGGCGGCCAGCCAGTGCCGGGAGCCATGGTGACCGCAAACCAGGGCGATCAGACTCTCACCACCATCACGGACCCCGAAGGCAGGTTTTCGTTTGCCGACCTGCCGGATGGGACCTGGACGATCCAAGTCGAGATGTCTGGATTCGAGACCATCCGGCACGATCTCGTAATCGCCGGGGAGGTGCCCAGCCTGGAGTGGGAGTTGAAGATGTTGCCACTGAAGGAGATAGAGGCCGTCTCCCATCCCGCCTCCGCGGCGCCGCCACCGGCCTCTGTGCCGACCGGCCAAACGACGGCGCCGTCGCGCAAGGCGAAGAAGGGCGCGGCACCTCCATCGTTGACCAATACGGAAACACCCTTCCAGCGGGCGGAGTTGAATGCGGCGAACCGACCTCCCAGCGAAGAGGCCGCAGTGCCCGGAGGCGACGCCGCCAACAGCAGCCAGAACGCGTCAGAACTCAGCCAGCGCGCCGCCGATGGCTTGTTGATCAACGGCACGGCCAACAACGGAGCGAGTTCTCCGTTTGCAATCGCACCGGCTTTTGGCAACAACCGTCGCGGTCCGCGGTCACTCTACAATGGCAACCTCGGCGTCATCCTGGACACCTCGGCGCTAGACGCGCGGCCATTTTCCCTGACTGGCCAGGACACGCCCCGGCCGGGCTACGATCACATCCAGGGCGTCTTCGCGTTCGGTGGCCCCGTCAAAGTCCCCGGTTTGCTCGCGCGAAACGGCCCGAACTTCTTCGTCAACTATCAATGGATGCGCAGCCGGACGGCCACGACCGAAACCGGGCTGGTGCCGACCGATGCCGAGCGCAACGGAGATTTTTCGCAGGTTCTTGGCCCCTTCTTGCAGCCGGTCCAGGTGGCCGATCCCGTGACGGGAACGCCGTTTGCCGGCAACCGGGTTCCTCAAACCAGTATCAGTCCCCAAGCGAAGGCCTTGCTCGGTTTTTACCCCGAGCCTAACTTTGTCGGTAGCAGCCGGTATAACTATCAGATCCCAATCACCACCAACACTCATCAGGATAGCCTGCAATCGCGCGTGAACAAAACCATCGGCCGCAAGCACCAGGTATCGGCGACATTCGCTTTCGAAAGCACCCGCACGGACAACCCGAACTTGTTCGGTTTCCTCGACACCCACGATTCGCTCGGGCTCAATTTCAACGGGAATTGGCGGCATAACTTCACGCCGCGTTTTTTCATGAACCTGGGAGTCCAATACAGCCGCTTAGCCACACGCCTGACTCCGTATTTCGAGAACCGGACGAACGTGTCGGGCGCGGCCGGGATCCGGGGCAACAATCAGGAGCCAGTCGACTGGGGTCCGCCCGGCCTCACCTTCGCCAGCGGCATTTCGCCGCTGGGTGATGGGCTTCCCTCATTCACACGCAATCAAACCAGCGGCGTATCGATCGCCAGCCTCTGGAACCGAGGACGCCACAATGTCTCTTTTGGCGGCGATTTCCGCCGGCAGCAGTTCAACGTGTTTGCCCAGCAGGACCCTCGCGGCACTTTCACCTTCACCGGGAGGGCGGCAGGCTATGATTTCGCCGGATTTCTGCTGGGTGTCGCCGACACGAGTTCGATCGCTTTCGGCAACCCCGACAAATATTTCCGGGCCTCGAGCTACGACGCGTATATCACCGACGATTTCCGCATGAGCCCCGGCTTCACATTGAACGCGGGCATTCGCTGGGAATATTGGTCGCCGCTCACCGAATTGTATGGGCGTCTGGTGAACCTCGACATCGCTCCCGGCTTCACCGCCGAACGACCCGTGGTAGCCAGCGATCCGACCGGCCCGCTGACCGGCCAAAAGTATCCCGACTCGCTGCTCCAACCGGACAAACGCGCATTTCAGCCGCGCATCGGGTTTTCGTGGCGTCCCCTCGCGGCATCGTCGATGGTGGTGCGTGGCGGTTACGGGGTCTATTACAATACTTCCGTTTACCTGCCCCTCGCCATCCAGATGGCGCAGCAGGCACCGCTATCGAAAAGCCTGAGTGTCGAAAGCAGCCCCACCAATCCGCTGAGGCTGGCCAACGCATTCACCGCGTCGCCATCGATCACGCCCGACACGTTCGCGGTGGACCCGAACTTCGTCCCCGGCTACTCGCAGAACTGGCAACTTTCGGTACAGCGAGATTTGCCGGGATCGCTCGTGGTCGCCGCCACGTATCAAGGGAGCAAGGGAACCCGCGCGGTCGAGGAATTTCTGCCCAACACGTTTCCCGAGCGAGCGCTCGACCCCTGTCCGGGGTGTCCCACCGGGTTTACCTATCTCGCATCGAATGGCAACTCGACGCGCGAAGCTGGGCAGATTCAATTGCGGCGGCGTCTGCACAACGGCTTCACGGCCAATCTCGAGTACACATTCGCCAAGGCGATTGACGATGCCGCGTTGGGCGGCAAGAACCAGGGTACCGCCGTAATCGCGCAGAACTGGCTCGACTTGAGCGGCGAGCGCGCTCTGTCGGTCTTCGATCAGCGGCACCTGTTGACCGCGCAACTTCAGTACACCACGGGCATGGGAATCGGTGGGGGGACGCTGGTGAACGGCTGGAGGGGATCGCTCTTCAAAGGGTGGACACTTGTGTCCACAACGACTGTGGGTAGCGGCTTGCCGCTAACGCCGACCTATCCGACGCCCGTTCGCGGCACCGGAGTCACCTCGAGTGTGCGGCCGGACTATACCGGCGCCCCGCTCTACGCCGCGCCACCGGGCTTGTCGCTGAACCCTCGAGCGTATGCGCCGCCGGCCGCTGGACAGTGGGGAAACGCGGGGAGAGACTCGATTACCGGCCCGTCTCAGTTGCAGTTGAACGCTTCTCTGGGACGGATTTTCCAGATCAGCGACCGGTTGAATCTCGACTTGCGGGTGGACCTAACCAACGCGCTCAACCACGTCACGTTTCCCAGTTGGAACACGGCCGTGACCAGCGCGCAGTTCGGGCTGCCCACTTCCGCCAATGCCATGCGCAGCCTCCAAACCCTTGTTCGGCTGAGGTTCTGAATCATGCGACGAGTATGTGCCACATTCCTCCTGCTTCTGCTGGCCGCTGCCAGTCAGCAGGTGGGCGAGAACACCACGGCTCGATCGACCGGCGCGGCCACCTTTCAAACCAGCACGCAACTGGTAGTTGAGACAGTCTCGGTCAAAGACAAAAGCGGCACCCCGGTCGAGGGCCTGACCGCCAAAGACTTCACGGTCACCGAAGACGGTGCGCCAGAAACTATCCGCTTTTTCGAATTCGAGAGGCTGCCGGAAGCACCTCGTTCCTCGGATGTAGGGCCCCCGGCACCCGGCGTCGCCGCTCTAGCCAAGCTGCCGAAGACCCGAATCGCGCCCGAGCCGCCCGGCAGCGTGAAGTACCGCGACCGCCGGCTGCTGGCTCTGTACTTCGACATGAGCGCTATGCCGGTCGGCGACCAGTTGCGCGCTCTCACGGCGGCCCAAAAATTCATCCGCACGCAGCTCACCCCCGCAGACCTGGTTTGCCTGTTGATGTACGACGGCGGCGGCGTGCAGGTCTTAGAGGATTTTACCGATGACCGCGACCGGCTCGAGAGCATCATCGCGACCATGATCGTGGGCGAGGATCAGAATTCCGGCGACACGACCGGCGATGCAAGTAGCGCGGATACCGGCGCGGCCTTCGGCCAGGATGATGCCGAGTTCAATATTTTCAATACCGACCGCCAGCTCTCAGCTCTACAGACCGCGGCCAAAATGCTGGGCATGCTTAGCGAGAAGAAGGCCCTCATCTACTTTGCGAGCGGCCTGCGGCTGAACGGGGTCGACAACCAGGCGCAACTGCACGCCACCATCAACGCCGCCGTGCGCGCCGGCGTGTCATTCTGGCCGATTGACGCCCGGGGCCTGACGGCGCAGGCGCCGCTGGGCGACGCCACCCGCGGTTCGGCCGGCGGCATCGCCATGTACAACGGGCAGGCCGGCATGACGATGATGTCCGCCTTCGAGCGTTCGCAAGACACGCTCTGGGCGCTAGCCACCGATACCGGCGGCAAGGCGCTCATCGACTATAACGACCTGACTCGGGGCATGGCCCAAGCGCAGCAGGCCCTGTCGAGTTACTACATCATCGGGTATTACACCAGTAACGCCTCGCTCGATGGCAAATTCCGGCGCATCCGAATCTCGCTCAACGACGGTCTCACAGCAAGCCTGGACTACCGTCAGGGCTACTACGCCGGCAAACGGTTCGGCAAATTCACCCCAGCCGAGAAAGAGCGGCAGCTCGAAGATGCCCTCATGCTTGGCGATCCAGTTACGGAACTCACCATCGCCATGGAACTGGACTATTTCCAGCTCAACCGGGCGGAATACTTCGTTCCGCTAGCCGTGAAGATTCCAGGACGGGAACTGGCGTTGGCCAAACGCGGCGGCGCGGAGCATACGCTGCTCGACTTCATCGGCGAAATCAAGGATGAATACGGAACCACAGTCTCTAACGTCCGCGACAAGATCGATGTCAAGCTGAGCGATTCGACCGCCATGGAATTGGCTCAGCGGCCGATTCAATACGATACGGGTTTCACCTTGCTTCCAGGAAAGTACAAGGTCAAATTCCTGGCGCGGGATGCCGAAACCGGCCGCATCGGAACGTATGAAACGCCATTTGTGATCCCGAACCTCAACAAGGAAGAGAAGCGCATCGCCATCAGCTCGGTGGTTCTGAGCAGCCAGCGCGTGGACAGGAAGGACGCGTTGTACAACGCCGCAAAGGACAAAGGCCTGAGTGAATCCGTGAACCCTCTGGTTCAGGAAGGTCAAAAGTTGATTCCTAGTGTCACCCGTGTCTTCCGCAGGAACCGCGACCTCTACGTGTATCTGCAGGCCTACGAGCAGGGGGTTGACACCGTCGAGCCGCTCGTGGCGTTTGTGACCTTCTATCGCGGACAGGCCAAGGCCTTTGAAACTGCTCCGATCCAGGTGGCAGACGCGCTCCGTAACCGGCTGAAGACGATGCCGCTCAAATTCGACCTGGCGCTCACCAAACTGTCTCAGGGCGAATACACTTGCCAAGTCACGGTGTTGAACCCGGCGTCCGAGAAGGCAGCGTTCTGGCAAGCCCCGATTGTCGTGGTTCCGTAGCCCGAGCCAAACCCTCAGACAACGACAAGCTGCTGATCGAGATCGACCGCATGATCGCGCGGCGGCGTTTCGAATACGAGAACACGCACCTCAAGCGAGCGTTGAAGCAGCGCCACAGCTTTCCCAACATCATCTGCTTCGCAGAGCGCCTGAGGTATGAACAGTTGGACCCGAACGAGACGTATGAAAAGCGCTCGAAACCCCCACTCTATGGGGCTGCGCGCTGCCGTATGACTCTCGATTGTCATTCTAATCTGTCATGCTAAGCCACCGTGCTCCACTTCAGAAGGCTGGTGCACGGGCGCGTGAGCGGATCATCGAAATGGTCAGGACTCACGCGCAGGGCGTAGCCCAGCCTGCCGGTCCGTTCGGGAACAATCTCTTTGCCGAAGACCGCTACCGGGCCTTGCTGTTCGACAGCGGGCAGCACCATCACCTCGGTGTCTTCGAGATTCCCGTTCACATCCACGCGACCCATGACCACTTCCACACGGACATCCGATGGCGTTAGTCCCGCCAGATCGATGGCCGCTCGGACGGTCACCGGCCGGCCGCTGATCACCGCGCCATTCGGCCCGCCTCCGGAATCCACGAAGCGCACCCTTTCCCAGACCTCGCGCACTCGCGAGTTCCAAGTCGCTTTCTCGCGCACGACCTGGTAGGCGCTCTTGGCGATGCGAATGTGCTCTAAATGCGCTGGCTCGTATAACTCGGTCATGTACCCGTGGACCATGCGGCGGCAATCGAATTGGGGGCTGATGTGCATGAGCGACTGCTTCACGCGCCGGATCCATTCCCGCGGCGTCTGCTCGCGACGCTCATAGAACATAGGAACGATTTCGTTCTCGAGCAGATAATAGATCGCGCTGGCGTGCAGGCCGTCCTGGTCCTCGGAATAGGCCTCGCGCTCTCCAATGGCCCACCCGCCAGACTTTTCGTATGCTTCGTCGAACCACCCGTCAAGGATACTGAGATTGAGCACGCCGTTGATGCCGGCCTTCATGCCGCTGGTGCCGCAGGCCTCCTCGCCGCGGCGCGGATTGTTCAGCCACAGGTCGACGCCCTGCACCAGCTCGCGCGCCACTTTGATGTCGTAGTCTTCGAGAAACACCAAGTGCTTCCACAGATCCGGATCGCGCGAAAGCTGGACAATCTCGCGAATAAAACTCTTGCCCGGTTGATCCTTCGGATGGGCCTTGCCGGCGATGATGACCTGGACAGGCATCTCCTTGTTCAGCAAAATGCGCTTAAGCCGCTCAACGTCGCGGAACAGCAAAGTTGCGCGCTTGTAGGTGGCGAACCGGCGCGCGAATCCAATCGTGAACGCGTTGGGGTCGAGCACCTCGGCCGCGCGGCGCACCTCCGGGGTGGAGGCCTGCCGGCGCAGGGCCGCCGCGTGCTGGCGCGCACGCACGAAAGTCACCAGCCTCCGCTTGCGCCGTCGATGGCCTTCGAGCAACTCCTCGTCGGGAATGTCGCCCACCTGTTCCCAGATGCTCGGATCGTTGAAGCGCTCGCGCCAGTCCGGCTGCAGGTATTGGTCATAAAGCGAAGCCAGGTCGCCGTTGAGCCAGCTCGGCAAGTGCACGCCGTTGGTGATGGAAGTCACCGGCACTTCCCAAACCGGCAACTGGGGCCATAGGTCGTGGAACATCTCTTGCGAGATCTGGCGGTGCAGACGGCTCACGGCGTTGCGATACGCCGATGTGTTCAGCGCCAGCACTGCCATCGAAAAACGCTCGTCGCGATCGAAGACATTGCGCCGGCCCAGGGCCATCAACTGCTGAAAATCGATGCCCACCTCGGCACAGTACTCGGAGAAATAGTGATACATCAGGCCGGGATCAAATAAGTCGATGCCCGCTGGCACGGGGGTGTGCGTGGTGAAAACGTTGCTGGACCGCGCCGCTTCTAGAGCTTCCTCGAATCGTAGCTTGTCATCACGCATGTACACCCGGACTCGCTCCAGCGCCAGGAACGCGGAGTGGCCTTCGTTCATGTGGAATACGGTCGGCTCGAGGCCCACAGCCTTCAGCGCACGAATCCCACCGATGCCGAGCACGATCTCCTGCCGCATGCGCGTGTCGGTGTCGCCCCCGTAGAGCGAGTCGGTAATGTCACGATCCTGGGGGAGGACATTATCGGGAATGTTGGTATCGAGCAAGTACAGAGTGATTCGGCCGACGTCGAGCTTCCAAACCTGGATGTGCACGTTGCCGGTCGGGAGCTTGACCGACACCTTTAGGTCTTGCCCGGCGGCGTCTTTGATGGGGGTGATGGGCAGCGTGTAAAAGTCGTTCAACGGATAGCGTTCCTGCTGCCAGCCGTCGGGATTCAGAAACTGGCGGAAATATCCTTGTTGGTACAACAGGCCGACACCCACCAGGGGATAGTCCTGATCACTGGAGGACTTCAGGTGGTCTCCCGACAGGATGCCTAGGCCCCCGGAATACACCGGTAGACACTCGGTCAGTCCGTACTCGGCGGAAAAGTACGCGATCAGTTTGCCGTCGCCGGGCGGCGCAGCCTTGCGCACCCGAGCGTCGTAAGTATCGCACGCCATTCGATAGAGGGCGAGATAGCGCGGGTCGGCGGAAGCCTTTTTGAGCGCAGCCTGCGAAACCCGGCCGA
>JAGWQP010000319.1 GCA_028876805.1 Acidobacteriota bacterium
GCCTGGCCCAGGCGGAGCGGTTGCACTTCGTGCCCTCCTTTGACGCGGCGCTCGTGGCGGGTGTGGCGAGCTACGCGCTCGAGCTGTTCAGCGCAGTGGCCAACTTCGATGCGGTCTATGTGCCCATCGGCATGGGTTCGGGCATCTGCGGCGTTATCGCGGTTCGCGAAGCGCTCGGCCTTCGGACCGAAGTGGTGGGCGTGGTCGCCTCCGGAGCGCCCGCCTATGCCCTGTCTTACGCGGCCGGCCGGCCGATCGCCACCGAATCCGCGCTCACCATCGCCGATGGCATCGCCTGTCGGGTGCCGGATCCGGAGGCGCTCGAGATCATCGGCAAAGGCGCGTCGCGCGTCGCCACCGTCACCGATGACGAGATTGGGGCCGCCATGCGCCACCTCTTTTCGGATACGCACAATGCGGCCGAAGGCGCAGGTGCAGCCGCGTTGGCCGCGCTCCTCAAGGAACGCGACCGGATGCGCGGCCGCCGCGTGGCGTTGATCCTAAGCGGTGGCAATGTCGACCGCGAAGTGTTTGCGGAGACGCTGAACGGATAAAGTCTGTCGCGGTGACAGGCCAGTAGAACGCCAAAGTAATGTCGCACACCGCGGTTTTGTTCGAGTCCACGTAACCAAGTTGGTCGGTCAGAAAACAGCCATCACTCCGATCGAAGACGGCACCGTCTTCCATCCCAGGCGACACGATCGATGGACGACGACGAGGCTGAGACTTGGTTTGAGCTCGCAGATCTCCCGCCCGAGCACGCCAGTACCCGCATCGCGGCCCGCGAATCGAAACGCGTCGGTTCGGCTGCCCGAATCACACGCGACCGATGGTTGCTTCCGTCGACGCTCGAGGGCCGCCAAGATCAGAAGGTGCCGGGGCGCGGAGATCCGCAGAGCGGCTCGAACGGTTTCAACGGACGCCACTTGGCGGTTCAGCGTCGCATCCACCGGGCAAGAGAAGTCGAACCCGCGTGTCGTTTTCTCAACCCACGCCAGCCACAGTGCGGTAATCTGTGGCATAAGGCTCCAGCCTTGTCTCCCGCGCTAGTGCGATGCGTCGTGCTAAGAGGGGATTGCGGCGCGCGCTCGATCCATGGCGGAGCCTTACCAGCAGCCATGCCCGCGGTCTCATCGGTCCCAACAGTCGGAGAGCAGACGCTACGCCGTGTTAACCGGCGGCTGATGCCGTACTTGATCCTGCTCTACATCGTGGCGTATTTGGACCGCGTGAACGTCGGCTACGCCGGCCTGCAAATGACGCGGGAACTGGGCTTCTCGAACGCCGTGTTCGGTTTGGGCGGCGGTATTTTTTTCATCGGCTACTGTCTGCTTGAGATCCCCGGCGGCGTGCTGGCCGAAGTGTGGAGCGCGCGAAAGTGGATGGCGCGCATCCTGGTCACGTGGGGATTTCTGGCTTCGGCCACGGGGCTGATCCATACGGCTGCGCAGTTTTACTGGCTCCGCTTTGTCCTCGGCCTGGCGGAAGCCGGTTTCCTGCCCGCCCTGCTCGTCTACATCAGCCACTGGTACCGTCCTGCGGACCGTGGCAAGGCCATCGCGATGTTCATGGCTGGAATTCCCGCATCGCAGATCCTCGGCGGACCTCTCTCGGCAGTCTTGTTGAAGGTGCACTGGTTGGGCTACAGCGGCTGGCGCTGGCTGCTGGTGCTCGAGGGCGCGCCGGCGCTGGTTCTCGGCGTGGTGACGATCTTCTTTCTTACCGAGCGTCCGCAGGAAGCGAAATGGCTGCGGCCGGAGGAACGCGCCTGGCTGGTGGACGAATTGGACCGTGAGCGAGCCACGCGAACTTGGGACGCGCCGGCCTGGAAGGCGCTCGGCAATCCGCGTGTGCTGCTGCTGGCAGTGACCCTGTTTCTCGGGCTAACGGCGACGTACGGCGTCAGTTTGTGGATGCCCAAAATCGTCGAGAAGCTCTCGGCGTTCGGGGTCTCGGGGGTCAGCCTGATCGCTTCCCTGCCCTACCTGTTCGCACTGCCATTGATGGTGGCAACCGGCTGGCATTCCGATAGCACCGGTGAACGCCGCTGGCACGCATCGATTCCACGTCTGGCAGCCGGCCCGGCGTTGGCAGTCTGCATCTTTTCAAGCGAGCATGTGTGGATCAGCGTGGCGGCGCTCGCGGTGGCGGCTTCCGGCTTCTACAGCTCGCACGCGGGATTCTGGCCGATGCCTAACATGATTCTTGGGCGGGCCGCCGCGGCGGCCAGCATCGGGTTGATCAATTTGTGCGGAAACCTGGGAGGCTTCGTCGGCCCGTATCTGATCGGGTTCCTCAGCGACAAGACCGGCGGGTTCGGCGCCAGCCTGCTGTTCCTCGCCGGCTGCTCGGTCGCTTCGGGGCTGTTGATCCTTTGCCTGAGATTGCCAGACAAGGGCGCCTGAGAGTACGATGTCTGAGGATCCGAGAGGAGGCGCACCATGAGGATGAGTTTCATTGGTTCTATGGCGGCCCTGGCGGCGGCGCTCGCGACGCTTATGGCCGTACCGCAGGCGGCCGCCCAGCAACCGCCCTATGAGCCTCCGAAGGGGCCGGCGCCGCGGCTGTGGAACGGCAAGCCGGACTTCCGCGGGGTGTGGCAGACCCCGCGCATGGCCGACGTCACCAAAGACGAACGCTGTTGCAAGGGGGTCAAGGACCTTCCGTTCACGGCCTGGGGCAAGCAACGCTGGGAAAGCTACGATGCGTCCAAGGGCGACTACGCCGGGAGCTGTCTGCCTTTCGGGCTGCTGCGCTCGGTCGGCGGACCGCATCCGGTCCAGGTCATGCAGGACGAAAAGTACATCGCCTTTCTCTGGGAGCAGAACACCTGGTTCCATGTCACCCCGATTGGGGCGGAGCACCCCCAGAATCCTGACCCGTCCTGGTTCGGCAACTCGGTGGCGCACTGGGATGGCGACACCCTGGTGATCGACACCATAGCTTTCAACGGAAAAACGCGCGTCGACACCATCGGCCACCCGGTCAGCGACCAGCTTCACACCATCGAACGGTACAAGCGCCGCGACCTGGGGCACATCGACTACGTGCTCACTATCGACGATCCGAAGACCTACACCCGCCCATGGGAGAGCGTACGCACCTGGACGCTGCGGCCGGACTGGCAGATCATGGAATACTCCTGCGAGGAAAACAATAAGGACCTTTTTGAAGGCCACATCAAGGCGGGAGTCAATCCCTAGATGAAGCGCAGTACGAACCGGATTCTGACCACGCACGCCGGCCGGTTGGACGGGCCGAGAGAGCTGACCGAAATTACCCGCGACATTGTCTCCGGGCGCGCGCTCGATATCCAGAAGCTGATGCCACTGATTCGAAGCGGGATCGTCGATGTCGCCCGAAAACAGGCCGCCGCCGGGATCGACGTCATCAGCGACGGCGAACTGGGCAAGATCGGGTTCGGCGGCGTGGTGTACTACGGACGGCGCCTGAGCGGGCTTGGATCGCGCAAGCTGAAACCGGGCGAGGCGCCTTATATGGCCCTCGAGACCAACGAGCGCATCGAGTTCGCCGAGTTCTACAAAGAGCTGCAATTTATGCCGGCGCCGCCGGAGCGGGCGATCTGCAACGGCCCAGTGAAGTACATCGGTCACGAAGAGGTCAAGCGCGACCTAGAGTTCTTCAAAGCCGCTCTGGCGGAAGCCAACGTAAAGGCCGAGGAGACCTTCATGTGCGTGCTGGCGCCGGGCTGGCTGCACCACTTTTTCTACAACGAATACTATCCGAGCGAACGCGACTACCTGTTTGCCCTGGCCGAGGCGATTCAGCATGAATACAAGGCGATCGTCGACGCCGGGTTTATCCTGCAGATCGATGACCCGGCGCTGCCGGACACCTACGATATGATTGTGCCGCTGCCGACGATCGACGAATATCGGAAGATCGCCCGAGAGACCATCGACGCGTTGAACCACGCGCTCACCGGTCTTCCCGAGGACCGCGTGCGCTATCACATCTGCTGGGGAAGCTGGCACGGGCCCCATACCCACGACCTGCCGCTCAAGCACGTGATCGATTTGATGCTGAAGGTCGAAGCCGGGGCTTACTCAGTGGAGGCGGCTAACCCGCGCCACGAACACGAGTGGAAGATCTGGAAAGACGTCAAACTGCCCGCCGGCAAGATTCTGATTCCGGGCGTGGTCAGTCACGCCAGCAATGTGGTGGAGCATCCGGAGCTGGTCGCCGACCGGATCGTTCGGTTCGCGGGCCTGGTAGGACGCGAGAACGTCATTGCCGGCACCGACTGTGGCATGGGCGCGCGCGTGCACCCACAGATCGCCTGGGCCAAGTTGAAAGCCCTCGCGGAAGGCGCCCAAATGGCGACCAAGGAATTGTGGGGACCCTAAACCCCGCCCTTGCTTCGCCCTGTCGGTAACGCCGTTGGCGTTGACCTGCTCTTCGAGCGGGGGCATTGAGGTACTGGGCTCGGATCTCGTGATTGTGCCGAGCCGCGGGAGACTGACCGATGCGTCGCGACCCGCAGCGGACACCCGGGTGTCCTCGTCACCTTTCAGCCGTAGCCTATCCGCCGCTATGGCGGCGGCAAGGCGAAGTTCACGTCGACTTCCGACTCGACATCGGTGGGCGATCCGTTGATCGCCGTCGGCTCATACGTCCAGTGCTTCACGGCCTCGATCGCCGCTGGGATCAGCAGCGGATCACCGCTGACCACGCTGAGGTTTTGAACACTTCCATCTTTCCCGACGACCGCGTTCAGCTTCACTTCTCCTTCAACCCGCGCCTGCCGCGCAAGCGCCGGATACTCGGGCGGCTGAGCCGACTTCAGTTTCTTCTGAAGCAGGGAGCTGCCGATTCGGATCCGATTCACTACCGATGGCAGGCTGGGAGACGGGTCGGACCGATAGCCCGCGAGCGCGATCTCGATCGCGCTCTCGCCATTCGGCGCACCGGCGAATCCCACGCGCAAATGTTCATCGAAATCTTTGACCGCTTGGACCGTCGCCTCCGCCAACTCTTGGGAAAGGACCTCTCCTTCGCGGGCCGGCAAGCGCGCGAGCAACGCGTTCCGAGCATCGTTAGAAATTCCCCGAACTTCAATCATTTGAATCCGCCTGCCGAGGGGGCCCGCGGGCGCAGGCGGCAGAACGACCAAGGCCGGTTTGAAATCTGAGCCACGCTCGGCGCGCTTCGCCTCACCGGGCAACTCGAATCGAAGGCCGACCTGGCGGCTGGAGTTCGCGGCGTCTTCGGTGAAATGCCAGGACAGCACCGACTCGAGCGACGTGCGCCGCAGTTCGGCCGGTCCGCTGAGCACGCGGGCATCACTCACGTTGCCCTTGGCGTCCAGGGTGACCTCCACCAACACAGTGCCCTGGACGCCCCTTTGCCGCAAGGCAAGCGGATAAATAACCCCCGTGCGGTGCAGAACCGTCGAGCCATCCAGAGTCACAGTCACACCGGGAGCGTCAGCCACGGTTTGCGCAGCGGCGAGGATACAGCCACCGATCAGACCCGCCAACGAAGCCAGCACTCCCGAAGGGACCCACGTTCCGAGCATTGGAAACTCCTGTTGGAAAAATAGGCGCCGGGGCGACGCTGAAGTTCCGGCAACGCAATCGGTCTACCGCGTGGCAGCTAGCAGTTCCAGCATGGCCGACGACACCGCATCCGGCTTCTCGCGCGGGAGGAAGTGGCCCGCTCCGGGGATGACGCGGCGCGCCACGAGCGACGGAAACAAGGTGCGTTCCGCCGCGGTGGTTTCGGGCCCCGCCCGGCCGAGCAGATCGTCGCCGCCGTACAACAACGTCGTGGGGACCTGGATCTTAGGGCGCTGGGCCAGTTGTAGTTCGACAGCTCGGAAGCGGGCTTCCCCGGATGCGTTGCCAAGCCGGTGGCGGTAGGAGTGAATCACCACGTCAACGAAATCCGGGTTGTCGAAGGCGGGCGCAGTGCGGTTGTAGGTTTCATCGGTGAAACGCCAGGTGGGCGACCACGTCTGCCAAAGCAGGCGGCACAGCGCGCGGCGGTTGGCCGCGAGACCGGCTCGCCCGCGCTCGATATTGAAATACCACTGATACCAGAGGTGCTGTTCTGCTTCGGGCGGCCCCGGCGGGAACGGGCCGACGGTGTTCTGGATCGGATAGCCGTTCATCAGAATCAGGGCGCGCACCCGGTCCGGGTGAAGGGCCGCGGCGATGGCGGCGGCACGCCCGCCCCAGTCGAAGCCGGCGAGGGCGAACCGCGGCAGGTTCAACGCATCGGCGAAGTCCATCACGTCCTGGCCGATAGCTGCCTGCTCCGCCATGCGCGGAGCAGCCGCATCGAGGAACCGCGTCGGGCCATAACCTCGCAGGTAGGGCACGAGCGCACGGTATCCCGCCGTGGCCAGCCGCGGCGCCACGTCGTCATAGGCGTGCGCGTCGTCCGGGAAGCCATGCAGCAGGATGAGGGGAAAGCCCTGAACAGGACCGTTTTCCAGGTAGCCGATGTTCAGCACGGCAGTCTGAACCGATCGTGCGGTGCTTGCCTGGGCCGGCAGGCGTTGGGCGAGGCCGGCCGCCGCGGCCGCCTGCAGCAAGCGTCTCCGAGTGTGGGCCATGGAGGTCATTGTATACTGGCCTCTCGCATGAAGAACATCAACTTGAACGACCTTCCCAACTTTGACCAGCTTCCCATACAGAATGGGGCGCCGCCGGAATCTTCCTGGGGAGTTTTTGGTGAAAATTACGCGCTCGGCTGCTTGAACTTCCTCACACCGTCCGGCGTGGTGGAGGCGGCACGGCTGGTACAGTCGGGCAAAGTCTTCCGGCTCGATGCCCGAATTGGATTCGCCAAGCCGCCGCTGTTTGGGCGGGCCTCGGTAGCTCACAAGGTGATTCCTCTCGGCCCGCTCGCGCACGATGACATGCTGGACCAATTCAACACCCAGGAGGGCAGCCAGTGGGATGGGCTGGCGCACGTCGGCCATGCGCGGCACCGTGCCTTTTATAACGGCGTCACGGTCGACCAGATTCGGGACGGCCGGAATGCCCGGCTGGGCACTCACCACTGGGCCGACCGGTTCGTGGGGCGCGGTGTGCTTATTGACGCCTGCGGCTTTCGAAAGACGCAGGGGCATCCGGTGAATCCCTTCGAGAGAGATGGTTACTCGCTCGCCGAATTACAAGGCGCGTTACAAGCGCAAGGCACAACCTTAAAGCCGGGCACCATCCTGCTGGTCCGCACTGGCTGGATGGAGGCGTATGAACGGTGCACGGCCGAGGAAAAGCAAGCCATGGCGCCGTTTGACAAAATCAGGTCGATCGGGATTGAGCCGAGCCGGGAGTTGGTCGCGTGGCTTTGGGACAGCCGCGTTGCCGCCATCGGAACGGATTGTCCCGCTGTGGAACCACTCCCGATGGAATTCGGGAACGAGGGATTACTGCATTACCGGGCTTTGCCGCTGCTGGGGCTACCGCTCGGAGAATTATTTGTGCTCGCGCCGCTGGCGGAAGACTGCGCACTGGATCGCCGGTATGAGTTTATGGTGGTGTCGGCGCCGCTGCACGTGGAGGGTGGCGTTGCGACCCCGCCCAACGCGGTTGTGATCAAATAGAAAACGGGAGGATCGATTCTTCATGGCGGCTACTGCTTCCACAATGCTTGAACTAGGCACCCAGGCCCCGGATTTTTTGTTGCCCGACGTCGTTACCGGCCGTGCCCTATCGCTAGGGTCGTTTCAGAACAAGAGAGCACTCGTGGTCATGTTCCTCTGTCATCATTGCCCGTTCGTCAAGCACGTCAAATTGGAACTGGCGCGTTTGGCAGACGATTACGCAGCGAAGGACATCGGGATCGTCGGCATCAGCTCGAACGACCCGGCAGTTTCAGCCGACGATTCGCCCGACGGTCTGAAGCAGATGGTTTCCGAGTGGGGGCTCCACTTCCCAGTGCTTTATGACGAAAGCCAGGAGGTGGCCAAAAAATACGCCGCGGCGTGCACGCCGGATTTCTTCCTTTTCGACGCCGGCCGACGGCTGGTCTATCGCGGGCAACTGGACGATAGCCGGCCGAGCAACGGAAAGCCGGTAACCGGGGCGGACCTGCGGGCTGCGATGGACGCCGTGCTGGCTGGCCGCGCCGTGAGCGGCGAACAGCGGCCGAGCCTCGGCTGCAACATCAAGTGGAGGGCTGGCAACGAGCCGGCGTACTACCACACGGCGATCGTGGCCTAGGCCCTGGCACCGCCGACACCTAGTAGTCTAGAACCCGCGCGCTTCGCCTCGGACCTAAGAGGGGAGCGTTAGCCCTTCACTTCGGAGCGAGCGTCAGAAGGTCAGAATAGCGTGGACGCGATACTCGCGATCGACTTGCCGTTGAACGTCAAGGAATGACGTTCGGGAGGGATCGAAGCCTCGTTTGCTGATCTTGTCAATTGTACCGATGACTTTGTGGAAGCAATCGATTTTCTCGAACCCTTGTCAAAGAAAGCTCGCTTTTCGGCCACGCTCGGGACGGCGCCTTATGCGACTTCCTCGCTGAGTTCGTAGCCGTGGTCGGCGATGTTGGCTACCAGGAGCTCGGATCGGTGGCCGCGGAGGCGGAAGATCTGGCGTACCAGGTCGCAGACACTCTCGTAGCCTCGCTCGAAAAAGACCACGATCGAGGGCCCAGCACCGCTTAGTGCGCAGCCGAGCAGACCCGGGGCGCGCAGTTTCAGGATTTCCTCCAGGCCCGGCACGAGCGCGGTCCGATAGGGCTGGTGAAACCGGTCTTCGAGCGCGGCGGGGAAGGCGGTCGTGGAACCCGTGGCCAGCGCGGCCACGAGCAGTGCCGCACGCTGCACATTGAAGACGGCGTCGGCGGCGCTATAGCAATCGGGGAGCACGGAGCGAGAATGCGGCGTAGGAAGATCGAAATCCGGCACTACGATGCCGACCGAAAATTTCTGCGGCAGATCGATTCGCACAGCGCGAGCCACGCCTCCGGAGTCGATGGCGCTCACCACGATCGAGCCGAGCGTGCAGGCCGCCACGTTGTCGGGATGTCCTTCGAGACGAGCCGCTTCGTCAAGCACGCGCAACGGCTTCCACGACAGGCCTAGCAACTGGTCTGCCATCACCACACCGGCAGTCAACGCCGCCGCGCTCGAACCCATCCCACGGCCGAGAGGAATGTCGTTGCGGATCTCGAGTTCGACAGTCGGCATCGGCAGGCGGTGGCTCTCCGCCACTGCCAGCGCGGTTTGCCAAATCAGGTTGTCGGGCCCGGTGGAAATGCGCTCGGCATGGCGGCCCGATACGCGAATGGCCAGAGGGGCGCTGCGCCGGAAGCGGCACGTCAGGTACACGCTTAAGGCGAGCCCCAGGGTGTCGAATCCCGGACCCAGATTCGCGCTCGAAGCCGGTACCCGCACCGAAAACCACGACATAGACTGCGATTATACCGGGTCCACGCAACCTCTTGATTACTCGTTGAACCACCGGTGCTGACGAGTGCTATTTGGTACGTGCGGTGCGTTAATCCAAATATCTTCCAATCGGGAAGGAACCCAATGACCAGACCCCAGACGTTCGCTAATCTCTCGCCACTCCCCGCCCAGGAGCCTCCACGTGGCCTAGAATCGTTCGCCGCGGACTCGTTGATGGTTAGTGCCTCAGCGAACGAAAGGGCCGTTTA